>JAVCCW010000018.1 GCA_030765235.1 Candidatus Gorgyraea atricola
CTCTTTGAATGATCCCGAGAAAAAAATCATCTATGGTGGTAGTAGTCTTTTCTGCCCATTTTTTTAAGCGCCTGAGAATAAAACGCTGAAAAATCTTAATTATGACAAGACCCGCTAAAAATAGGCCGACAAATATCAGATAATCAGCAACGCGGTTTCCTAAATACACCTGTTCTATAATAGACTGAAACATCTTTTATCCTCCTTATCTTAATATACCACGCCTTTTGAGAGTTAGTGCATATATGATACTACTAGGGGCTTATTGAGTCAAGGTAAGGTGTGCTATGTGTTAGGACGTCTACTTTGCCCTCATGAAGATAAATCCGATAATTTTCTTGTTAATGCAAATATTATTGATATAACAACCAGCGTGAATAACGTTCCGATAACCCAATATTTAGTATTTAGATAGCGAAACGTCGACTCTTTCAATGGGATATTGTAAAAATCAAATTTCCTTTTGATGAATTCGAATTTCTTATCTTTTGACCCAAGACTTTCTTCTATCCATTTACGCATTACGTGCGACTTTTTCAGAAAGAATCTATATTCTTTCTCCATGTTATCTAAGTCACCGTTTCTCTCATATAAGCTAGCCAATATAAAATGAGCGTCAAGATATACAGGGTCTTTCCTTATAGCATTTTTTAAATATTCCATGCTATTATCATGATAACCTTTTTTGAGTAATTCTATGGCTGTAATAAATAATTCTTCCGCATCATTGGTCTTTTTTATTCTATGCCGTCTTATGCCCTTATATTCCAAGACTTGTTCCACGTATTTTAACCCATCAGGACCCTCTCGTTCCAGTTCTTCCGCTATAGCAAGAGAACAAAATATAATAGACGATATTAAGATTAACAGGGCTAAAAGCTTCATATTTTAATAGGTGAAGAGGTCTTTCGGAGAATAGTTTTTTCCAGCCACACTATTTAACGCGTTGCGGACCTTTGATTGCACGTGCGGGGTTAGCCGCCTGCCCTTCATGGCCCGGGTGACCATTTTATGCGTAAGCTGCTCATCTGAATGGGCAACAAGATCATGTGGCTTAAGTTTGCTCGCCACCATGATCTTCGAGATTGGCTGTTCACCAAGATTTTTCTCCATTTTAAGTGGGCCTTTTGCGTAGTTCTTTCTTTTCGGAACGCATTTTTTTATACCTTAGCATCTTCTCTTTGGCTCTTTTGGAACGTTTTCGCTTCTGACGCCTTATCTTTTCTATTTTCCTCTGCTGGGCTGCCTTTTTGCCAAGTACAAGTGATTCGATCTTATTAACGAGTATCCTTCTGGCCAGGAATCGATTTAAGCCCTGGGAACGTTCTTTTTGACACTTGACCTCAATGCCTGTAGGCTTGTGCTTGAGATAAACACACGAAGAGGACTTATTGACCTTCTGCCCGCCCGCACCGCTCGAGCGTATGAACTTTTCCTCCAAGTCCACTTCCCTTATTCCCAATAGGGCCATCTTAGACTTTAACGCCCCCTCCTTGCCACTCCTTACACTGAATACCATTCAAAACACTCCTCTGCTATAGGGTGTACCAAAATAGGACGTCTGCTAGGTCACTCAGATTTAAACGAAGTGATTGTAATGACCCTGCCTTGACTAATCACACCCTCTATTTTACGCTTGAGCCATCGTTTAAACAAATTTCGTGTCAATGGAATCAATCCCATAAAGCCTATTATATCAGTTATAAAGCCCGGGGTTAGAAGCAGTATACCGCTGCATAAAATTAAAACGCCGTCAAATAATTTATCCGCCGGCATTATGCCCTGGTTTACATCCTCCTGTATCCTGCGAAGAGTAGTAAGTCCCTGCATCTTTGCCAAATATGCGCCGGTTACACCTGTAAAGATAACGACTCCAAGCGTATAACCCACCCCTATATACTGGCCAATCTTTATTAAGAGAGCCAGCTCTACAAGCGGAACTGCGGTAAATAGTAAAATCAAATATCCTAACATATCATTAGGGCGTCCCCTATCTTTATCTCAATCCTTTCCATATCAATATTCTACAGTCAAACAACCTATTAAGCAATTATAAAAATAAAAGGTCAGGGGGCACTTTGAAGCGTGATTCGGGGACAGATTGGTAAGGAGTTTTCAATACGGTATAAGAAACCCCCAAGAAACCCCACAGGGTCTCAAGCATGGCCACGCCATTGGTCAGCGCAAACGCGGAGATGTTGATGTAGATGGGGAAGAATGTGGCGAGGAATGCTAAGATTATTAATACAAAACGCATAAATTTTAAAACTACCATTTCAAGCCTCCTTTTTCTGAGCCTTCAGCCATCAGCTGTCAGCTTTCAGCAAAAGAAGGTTTTAATTGTTTAGAGTCGCAGATTCCCCCTTCCTAACGTACGACTTTCGTCCCTTAAACGCAAAAAACCCTCACTAGGCCTTGGTAAGCACTAATGAAGGTTTTACTTTATTTAAGTCCGGGATTTTTTCCTTCGAACTCGGGACTTTTTATTTAGTTGTAATATAATTATACCACCTTTTATTGTTTAGTCAAGAGGATCTGCTTAGATTTCGTCAGGGACAGGTCTGGGATTGAGTTTAGAACCGTCCATAGGCTTCTTCAGTTGTTGCAAATTTTGCAACAACTGAAGAAAATAGAAAGAGCGATAGAGAAAAGGAATGTGCGAAAAATGCACATTGCAGGTACGTAAAAGCAGTTATCCGGAATTTCCAGATAACTGCCAGTGATTTCAGTATGTTCCATTTTGGAACTATGTGCAAAATTTGCACATACTGATAGCTGAAAGTGATCCTTCTGAGCGGGATATTATACTGAAACTCGCGGTTAATCTTATTAATAGGGATAATTAGTAGGCCAGGTTTAAACCTGGCCTACGGAGTGAAGTAGGGTGTACCCAAATAGGACGCCTACTATCTGACACATAAATGTCAATGTTAAATTATAAACTTTTCCAAGTCTCTTCATAATTTATCCATAAAAATACGGCTAAAGCGAGGTTTTTATAAGCTTTAGCATTTGCTTGTAGTCCAACTTTTTCTGCAAAATAGAGGGCATTTTAATATTCTCTGTAAGTTTTTTCCATTTATTATAGCGTCTCTTATGTGCCTTTTGATGTCCTTTTAGCTCCCCTAATCGATCCTCGGATCTAAACCTGACTTCAAGAGGGCCATCGGAAATCAATAGCTCTGGTACAATCGATCCTTCCTCTGCAAAAGAAAGCCACCACGCACCCTTAATTCGATCTATGGGCACATTAACAATGACAACACCTGGTTTGCCAAACTTGCTGGCATATACAGGAGAATCAGATATATGCGCAATGTCTTGCACATCGACCTGAGCTTTATCATAAAGCTCAGGATTGTCGGTGCCATAAAAAAGCCAAAGCGATTTTTTTTTGAAAAACCTGTTCTTTGAATCCCATTGCGTCAGCCGTAAGAGCCTATCATATAGTTTTTCGAGCTCGGACTCCATTGATGCAGAAGCGGCTATTGCTTTATGAATATCAAATGCTTGACTTATGGCCGATTCCTGACTCCAGGATCCGAATTCACCTTCTTTCTTATAAAGGTCTTGTATTTTCTCCACGGCTTCTTTTTTCACTAATACAACATTTTTTTGCCCGCTGATGTTTCTAACCAGCTCTACTTCTGGTGATTGATCTGAATCAGGGTCATACGTATCTTGATCGTAAACTTTTATAACCCAGCCATGCCGACTATCAGGTTCCGGTACAAAAATAGGTTTCTTGCCCTTCAGCTTATCAAGCCCTAGTATATGCATATCCATGTCACCAGAAAGCAAGCGAACACTGCCCGACTGTGATGCTCTAGAAGGATGTTTATAGACGCGTGGAATCACTGGACTTCCGTGTATATTTTTACGATTAAACCCATAAAAAAGTAATGCTAAATGACTCAAGCTTTTCCGTACGTTATTTCTCTCTACTTCAAATACATAAAGGTTCGTTCTGAACTCTACTTCTTTCCCATCCTTTTTTACAGAAAAAGCTACATACGGTCCAAAATCAGGGTCGACTTTGAGCTTCATGGTGACTGGTTTATTCGTTAAATCATACTTTCTTATTTCGTCTTTTGTGAAATGAAACCTTAATCTCTTCCAAAGTTTTTTATTTGGTTCAACTTTTAGTTTTATTTCCCCCTCCTTTATTTTTCCCTTCTTATTTTTAATTAACCTTACTTTTCTTGAAACCTTTCTATTCATTCCTTTGAGATCTTTTTTTCCAGATGCAAAATGCATCATATCAATAACCGCTATGTCAGCAAACGGCATAAATTTATCCCTAACATATAAATACTCAACAAGAGAGTTTGGGGATAGTTCAGGATTTTCAGTATTAAAGTCTTTTAATTTTACTATTCGAGCAAGTGGCCCGCAATTAGGATCATCTATTATCATGCAAACCACCTCGTCGCCATTTTTAATATCATGCTCTTTTATCTTTTCCGGAGAGATATTTAAAGTTATTGGCGGAATGTCAAAATTTGTCGAATTAAATGTAACTACACCACTCTCCCCTTTTAAATTGACTTTTTTAACTTGATGTGACCAGGGGTGCCCTTTTGGCCGCACATCTATCTCTTTTCCTTCGGAAAGAAGATATAAATCTATAATAAAGGGCTCTATCTTTATCTCCTTTCCTTTTTTATCGGAAAACTTATACGTGATTAATGGTGTTACTATCTTCTTTTCTTTTCTACTTTCCTCTAAATCCTTCGGTATAAAAATTCCTAGCAAGAGACCTACATTAGCATCTTTAGAGCTCATTAAAATTACTTTCTTGATATCTTCTTCCACAATTCTGGGTAAAACACTTGTATATATACGTAATGTTTTTTTATTTGCCAGATATATGGTTACCCGATTATCTACGATGCAAACAGGTAGTTCGATCTTGCGCCACGGCATTAGCTGGGCATTGCCATCCATCCATTCTGCAATACCCTCTTTTGTCAAAGGGCCTTTAATTTTTGCCCATTCTAATATATTATTAAAATTAATAGAAGGATCAGCAAAATAATCTTTTTCTGTTGAATACAAGTGTGCTCCGACCATGTCTTTTAAGCCAAATTGAAGTCCTTCCATGATATCAATGCCTTTATCTATATTTTCCAAGAATCCATACAGAGATCCTTCGCCTTTTTCGATGATATTCATGATTCCCATAGGCCCCTGCATAGCAAGCCTAAAGTCATATGCTAATTCTTTATCATCAACCATATTGTCAAACATATTCAAGAAATCGTTTACGGCTCTGCGGTCTTGCTCTTCAAACATAGTACTTATATTCAGATCTCTTAATTTATCAAACATGCGGCGTCGAGTTCCTTTACTGACTGTTTTTAACTCATCTCCAAAAAGAGTGTATGTTTGTATTTCATGTAGGTAACTTTTTATACGCTCTTTCCGTTCTTTCATTATGTTAACTAATCTGATGATATATTTTCTGTTAAGCTCTCCATTAACTAACAGTTCTACCAGTGCTTCATTAACCTGCTTAGCCCCTTTCTTGGATAAGACACTAAGTATTCTTTGATTGGTTATATCGGGGTTCTTGGCAATTTCTCTTAAGACCTCTGATTGAAGGGGCAGCATGTGTGCAGTCTGTGATAGTTCTTTTATAAATGTTTCTACATCACTTAATTCTGTCATAGCGTCTTTTATATTTTTATAGCCTATGTTGACAGGGACTCTCAGGGATTCTGAATAAGAGATGTTTGTACAAAAAGACCCCATTAGCATAAATATTAAAGTTATTGTACATGCTTTTCTAATTCTTCTCATAATCCACCCACAAAAATAGCCCTGTCCTTGTATTAAGGCTATATATACGTGCTATGCATTTATATTATAAGTATACCTTATAATATTGACTCTTTCAAGAGACTAGGGACAGGTCTGGGATTGGCGCGAGAACCGTCTCTGGGCTGAGAGGTTAAGATCGCTGATGCTTTGACCGGGAGTCAGGTTTGCCAGGACCCATCCAGCACTGCGGCCCCATGTTGTCCCAAAGGAATTTCTGGCAGGATCGTAAGCAAATAAATCCTTGGTTTCTTTCCATGTTTCAATAGTAAATACCTCTGCCTCAGGCAATAAGCGTTTTAGTTCCTTTTCCATTGCAAATAAACGTTTTATCCCTTCTTTTCCAAAGTCATCGCCCGAATCATCAATAGAGGAATTCCATTTTGATGGTGAAAAATATATTGTGCCGCTCTTATCCTTTACATGTTTTATTAATGACCTGGCATGATTGCGTATCTGCCAGGTATAAAGCAATAGATTCATTGAAATAACAATATCAGCGCGGTCAAATTCGTCCTTATCAAGGTTACCGAAAACAAAAATCACATCAGGGTCTGTCCTGTTTTTTTCCGCTTCTATTATATACTCGAGTTCTTTCTCGATCCCTACTACGGCCAGCTCGCGACTACTGATGCTTCTATAATGCCTTGCCATGCCATGACTAGCTTCTCCAAACTGGCATCCAGCATCCAAGATTCGCAAAACATCCTTCTCTGGCCAGGGATTAAGATCAACTCTTTTAATATGCCTCTCGATTTTCCTGGCCTTAAGCATAGAGCTGCTCTTTTTAACTTCAATAAGGGCATGTTTTGCAATGATGCTGCGTACTAATAGGGACTTATCATTCAGCATCGCCCCTAATAATGCATTAAGGATGGCCTTATCTCCCTTTTTATACAGTTTTTCCAGAACCAGGGACGCCTTTGCGCGTATCCATGGCCTTTTTTCTCTCATCAGTATGTCTATTAAAGTCTTAATACCTGCCTTGCCTGTTGATTGTATCTCTTCGATTGTAAAGATATCCCTTCTTGAATCGTTATGGCGCTTAGTTCCATGGCCGCCTATGCTTAAATATTCGGTAAGCTTTGTCAAAATGTATGCCCGAAGATTAATCTTGCCTGTCTTTTTTAAGATCCTTGGCTGGCCCGGGCTATAAATATGCTGGAAATTAAAATCAGAAGATGTTATGTAAAATCTATCAGCTATTGCTGATTTAAAGACGTTTAATGCCGGGGATGGGATCTCATTGGTAATGTCCCTGAACTCTCCTGTGCCTAAGAAGCGTGTTTCTAGATTACTGCTATCAGCGCCACAAACAACAAGCAAATCCCCTTCTCTTATTAAAGAATTTATCTCCTGTGTCCATGTATTTATGTTCGCGGCCTTAATTCCTGAAGCACCGTTAAAAACTATGTCCGAGATCGTTATATTGAGTAGTTGGTTAAAAAATAATATCCTGAATGATGCCTGAAAAGACTTTCTATTATCTCTGGCAACTTCTTCAATTGCATTTTTTATTTCGCCGGGATTTCTTATGTTTGCTGATTTACGCTTTAATATCGTGCTTATGTTCTCGCTGGTGAGCCCTATATCTTTATTGAGCGCTATAAATGTATCCGTTACCGTTGAAACATCTTTATTATTAAGGCCTACGACTATGTCTTTTTTAGTACAGCCTATACATGTGCCAGGGTTAGCGCCTTGTCCAAAGTCAAATTTTACTATAGGCTTGGAAGGGGCTATATTGCGCAATAATGCATGCAAAAGACTCCATTTAAGATTATACTCGCTTAGGGCCGCGCTTAAAACCTGCTCTCTTAAATCAGATATAACGCGGTGATCATACAGCTCTTTTTCTTCGGTGCTCGGCGATGGAGACAGGTTTCCTAATATCAAGGCCTCTTTTCTTGTTCTGTAAAATTTTTCAAGATCATAAACGCGAGTATAGTCGGTATTTTGGGCATGTTTGATGTGCCTGTCGTAAAGTTTTTTCAGTAAGTTGTTTAATTCCGGATATTGGTCAAATATCTTATTGAGAAGCACTCTCCAGCTTACAGCAATGACTTCTTCCTGTTTATCAAGTATCTTGATATTTATTTTCCGTTTTTTTACCTCTTCTATCTTCTGCACTAACGATTTAATGGATAGCGCATTAAATCTATCATCAGTCACATATCTTTTTTCAGGGGAATAACCATGGCTTGGCCGCAATGAATACACGGGCGTAGAATATAAAAATATCCCCAATATTAGCGTAAATATTAATGCTATATTATAAGATTTTTTAATCTTCATGATAATCTGGGCATAAAAAGGCCATCTTTTTTGTGGCCTATCTTAAATAGCGACTATATTATATCAAATTACAGCGAAAAGTCAATGTGTAAGGGATTTTAAATATTGGCGGCTATCTCTTTTGTAATACTAGTTCTTTCTTTTCCGAGTCTATTTTAAAGATAAAGTTATCAAGGAATGACATGCCCAGTAAGCCGGTTCCGTCCTCTTCGTTTAATACGACCGCTCTTACATTGCTGACCTTGGCCCTGCCTAATCTTACTTCTCTGATATTGACCGATCTTCCTTCTACTGTGCGGCCGTCAGCTAATTGACATGAGACCTTAGTCGCGCCGCGTATGTTTATGCCTAATTTCCTCGCTATGTCTGAGGATATCTGCGTCTCCGAGCACCCTGTATCCAGCACTAGCCTGGTCTTTAATCGTCGGTTTAAAACCGTGTCCACGTAAAGCGTACTGCATTTTTTCGCGAGCGGCACGATTTCCTTTCCTATAGTCATATTGACTACTGTTCTGGCTCCCTTACCGGTTAATTTAGCTGTCTTGAGCGCGACCTTGCCTACTGTCTTGGCTGTTACAAAGGTTATCTTGCCGGCAGTGCCCAGAGCCTTTCCAACAGCATTAAGCGTAGTACAGCCGCTTAATAAAAGCATACCCGAGACAAGCAGTATTGAGAACTTAGATATCTTTGTCATAATGTAAGTAAAAGTATACTCTATGAGCGAGGGAATGTCAAAACGGCGGGGAAATTATTTTAGGGCATCTGACGGGGTGAAGCCTGTGAATTTATAGAATTTTCTGGAATCTAGCACTACCTTGCCGATGCGTGGTGGGCCGTTTTTCTCGTCAAAGCGAGAGGAACGAATCAGGAATTTCTCTTGATATCCGCGTTTCTGGACAAGATATGTTCCGATATCATATAGGCTGTATTCTTGTGTCCCGCCACAATGGAATATGCCCTCTCCTCTTTTATCAAAAAAATGCATGACTGCTTTAGCTACATCTTTAGTTGTGATCAGCGATCTTATTTCATCATGAAAAAGCGTCATTTTTTGTTTTTTACTGAGTCTTTTCGCGATAAAGTCTATAGCCCCTTTTGTCCCTGAGATCGATGGCCCTATTGGCAGGCCAAGACGCACTATTCCATTCCTCTTGTGCTGCAGGACCTCGTTCTCTGCTTCTAGGAAGGTTCTGCCGACTACACTGACAGGATCGCACAGCGATGACTCTGAATAACCGCGACCAAGGGGGTCATTTCCAGAAAAGACCAGATCTGTGCTGATGTATAACAGGTAGCTGTCTTTTGACAGGTCGACTATATTGCGGGTGCCCAGGACATTTACCTGATAAGTAAAATCAGGAGCGGCTTCGCACCTGTCAAGATCACAGACTCCTGCCGCGTGCACGACTGCTTCAGGCTTGATCTTGTCAAATATCCCCCTCATCTTAGAAAAATCATCCATGGTGCAAAAAAATACCTTTTTGTCATTTTTGAAAAAAGGGAGTTTAATGCCAGGGGCGACACCATACACACGCTCTCCGTATTTCTTTCTAAGCGCGGTGAAGATAGGCCATCCGTGAATAGATGTTATACCTGTTATAAGGATATTATCGGATTTTTGCATATATGTGGTATTCCAGGAGTCGGCATTCTATCCTGGCATTGAAAAAAATTAGCCGGCGGCTGGTTCGCAATCCTACCTTTTTTGCCAGGGCCATATTCCCGGTAAAGACATATCCGGTAAACCCCGCGCATTTATTCTTAAAGAAATCCCCTATACCTTTATAGGTTCTCTCCAGTTCATGCTGGTTTCCGAGCCTAAGGCCGTATCCCGGGTTAAAAATAACGATCCCCTTTTCTTCAGGGATCGGAGTATCGTTAAAATCGCATACATGAAATTCAATGACCTCATCGACCCCGGCGAGTTGAGCGTTTTTCTTCGCGGCCTCGATCGCCTTTTCATCGATGTCAGTCGCGATGATCCGAAAAGGCAGGTCTTTCTTTGACTGGACCCGCAGTTTTTTATTTAAAGCGTTCCATGCTTCTCTATCGAATCCCATTACGTGATTCAATCCAAAATTGCTCCGTAAGAGGCCGGGCGCGCGTTTCAAGGCGATGAGCGCCGCTTCTATCGCAAGTGTACCGCTTCCGCACATGGGATTCACTAAAGGCCGTGAACCGTCAAAACCCGCGGCACGCAGCAGAGCGGCTGCCAGGGTTTCCCGCAAAGGGGCTGTAAAAGGGATTTTCCGATAGCCTCGGTCTGAAAGCTTCTTTCCTGAAGCATTGAGATATATCCAGCATTTGTCATTGCTCCAGTAAAAATTGATCACCACATTATCCCTGTCCGGCCCGGAATTCGGCCGGCTGCCGCATTTTTCAGACACCCGGTCAACTATCGCGTCTTTGACCTTCTGGCTCGCAAAAACTGAATTATTAATAGCAGGAGTATTCACGCGGGAGGTGACGCTGAGATATTCTGAAGGCGCGATATAATCTTCCCACGGAAATGATACGACTTCCCTGTACAGTTCATCAGTGTCTTTGCAGGAAAATTGCTTGAGCAGGCAAAGCACGTTAACGCCGGCGCGCAGCGCGAGATTGAGCTTCATCGCGTCATGTAACGACGCGGTTATCTCTATCGTGGTATCGGAAGTAATCCGCGCTTCATACCCCAATTCTTCCACCTCCTGGCGTAAATAGTCAGCTACTCCCTGGTCACACGTGATCACTAATGTCTCATTTTTGCGCATGTTCATAGCTGTCAAAAAATCCCTGTCTCGCAATTTATATAGTTTTTTAGAATATCACCTTCTCTTAAAAACCTGCTTATCTCTGTAAACGACGGGCCGCCTTTATTGGCCAGATAATTTCTCGGGGAAAAATCTACCATGGGCTTCAGCATATAGAGATTTTCCTTTGCTCTTGTCATGGCAACATAAAGGAGCCTCCGCTCCTCTTCTATGGAATCATCATTCCCTATTGACTGATAAGATGGTACATAGCCCTCTGAAACATGTATGATAAATACTGTGTGCCACTCGAGCCCTTTAGCGGAATGGATCGTGGAAAGCACCAGCTTTGATTTATCCGCGTTGTCGTTATTCTTTTTTACAGCTCCTTCTTCAGGAGGCTCCAGAGCCATATCAGTCAAAAAATCCTCTATTCTTTCATATCTTAAGGCAATTTTTTCAAGAGAGCTAAGGTCATTGATGCGCTTATGAAAATCATCATATTTTTCTCTAAAAATAGGTTCATAATACGCATTGAATATCTTTATGATGTCAAAAGGAGTTTTGCCTTCATCGCAGACTTCCTTAAGCACTCTTGATAATCTCTCAGTGTCCTTTGTCTTTTTAAAAAGCTTATCATCTGAAGACAGGGCGTTTTTGTCCTGACTTATCTTTTCAAACATTTTCTCAGCTGTTTTAGAGCCTACGCCTCTCATTAGAGTAAGGACCCTGTTCCAGCTTATCTCGTCATTTATGTTATGAAGGACCTGTAGATGAGAGATAAGATCTTTAACATGAGACGATTCAACGAATTTCCTGCCACCACATTTGATAAATGGTATGCGGTTTCTGGCTAGCCCTACCTCAAGGTCATTAGAGTGCCAGCCTGAGCGGAAAAGCACTGCTATGTCCCCGAGCTTTACTCCGCGAGAGTGCAGCTCTGTCACTTTCTCTACAATGCGTTCTGACTGGCGGTTTTCATTTTTTGTTTCTATGAACTGAGGCATATTCGTGCCTTTTTTTCTCGTGAATAGATTTTTCCTGAATTTTTCCGCGGCAAAATCTATTATCTTATTAGTCAGGTCAAGTATCGGCTGCATGGAACGGTAATTTTCTTCAAGAGTTATTATCCTTGAACCTTTGAATGTATTTGGAAAATCCATTATGTTTTTAAAATTAGCTCCCCTGAAAGCGTATATGCTCTGAGAGTCATCGCCAACGGCCATGATATTCTTATGCTCTGAAAGCAGAAGATACAGTATGTCGGCCTGAAGCTTATTTGTATCCTGGTATTCATCTACCATGATGTACTTGTATTTTTTAGAAAGGATGGCCTGTATGTCCTTATTAGAAGATAAGAGTTCTTTTAAGTAGACAAGTAGATCATCATAATCAAAAAGCCCTTTTCCTTTCTTGTACTCAGCGTAAGAGCGTCTTATCTTTTTTATTGATTCTGTGTATTCCGCGAAATGCGGGTATTCGCTTTCTATGACCAGGGATATATCATACGGGGTATTCACGCTTTTGGATATTATATTAAGGAGGGCTTTTTTCTTGGGGAACTTTTTGTCTGCATTGCCAAAACCCAGTTTTTTACGCACCAGATTAACCGCGTTCTCGGCATCTGACTGGTCCATTATCGTGAAATTATTAGGCATGCCAACGCGCCTGGCGTATTTTCTTAAAACCATGTTCGCGAAGCTGTGGAATGTGCCCCCTGAAACTTTTTTACAACGTTCATCCAGTATAAGCGCGGCCTTTAAAAGCATCTCCTGGGAGGATTTACGGGTAAAGGTCAAAAGAAGTATTTCTTCAGGATTTACACCTTTTTCCACCAGGTGTGCCACGCGGTAAACAAGTATTCGGGTCTTTCCACTCCCAGCTCCGGCAATAACAAGGCATGACCCGTCCATCATGCGTACGGCTTCGAGCTGAGCGGGGTTTAATTCTTTTTTATAATCTATCGGCATAGTTCCGTAGATTATAAAGTATTAAAGTAGTGCTTGCAATGTTTTTTTAGTGTAACATTAGGCAGGTATCTACACTCTGTAGGCCAGGTTTAAACCTGGCCTACAGAGTGAGGCGGAAGAAATATTCTTTAGTCTCGTCTGGTTATTTCAATGAGGGGACGGTTCTCATGTCAATCCCAGACCCGTCCCCATTTTTAATTATTGCGTTGGAGAAAGCTTATTTACAGCTCGAACTTCTCTGTTTCTTTTTCTATAGATTTAGTGAATCTGCTTTTGGTGCTATCTATGGTTTGTTGAAGAGCGGCGAATATCTTATCCACTTCTTCCGAGGAATATTCATAGCCCGGAGAAGATAGATTTCCTATCAGCTCTATCTTCTTCAGCGCGTTCGTTACCCTCTGCGCCGCCAATCTCTTAAATTTATCGTGTTTGCCTTCAGCTTCTACCATGCCTTACCTCCTTTTTAAAAATGGTCTATGTTCGACTGGTTATTTCAATAAGGTGAACCCCGAATTGTGTTTTAACAGGGCCATGGACTTTATTTACTTCTTCGTTGAACACGACCTGATCAAATTCCTTTACCATTTGACCTGGCGAAAAGCTTCCCAGGTCTCCTCCCTGCTTGCCAGAAGGGCATTTAGAAAGTTTTTTAGCTAATTCACCAAAATCCGCCCCGTTTTCGATCTGTTTTTTGATATTTTCAGCTTCCTCCTGTGTCTTAACCAAAATATGCCGCGCAGTTGCTGTAGCCATAAGTACCTCCTTTTGAGTGATTATACCATAATGCGCAGCTGTTTCAAGATAAGATTTAATGCGAGCCGCTTTTAGCGCAGATCTGAGAAGCGATTTTTGAGGCAAAGGTTAGATGGGGTTTTATATTGAAAAATACCTGCCTCCCTCCTATTTTTATAATCCTGTAAAGTAAAGCTGCGTTAAAGGCGTCTCCTGCGCCGATTGTGTCAACGACTTTGACTTTTTTGGCCGGGACTTTTATTAGTTTACCCTTACAATCTAAATACTCTGAGCCCTTTGCTCCTAGAGTTAATATGACCTTGCATTTCAGTCTTTTTTTAAGCCCTAGGAACTCAAGGTCTATCTCGCTGAATCTTGCTAGATCTACCCATTCTAAGAGTCTTAAAACGCGGTTTTTGGCTGCTTTTTTATCCTTTATAGCATATGGCCTGATGTTTGGGTCAAATGAGATAAAGATGCCTCTTTTTTTAAGGTATTTCACGTATTTCAAGGCCTCTTCCGAGCTTTCTTTCTGATAGGAAAAACTTGAGCCAAAATGAAAGGCCTTGCAGCTGTTTAATAGGCTTTTTGGCACGCTTATTAAAGGTACAATCGAGTCTTTTGGCGAGTTCTTATAGAAGGTGTACTTGGAATTGCCATGGCGGTCAATATTAGCTACTGCAAGAGGTGTTTTAATGTTAGAGTCTTGTATAACACCTTTAGTATTTACTCCAAATCGCCCTAGCTCCTTTATAGCCCAATCCCCCAGCGGATCCTTACCTATCCTGCTGAGCATAGCCACTTTTAGCCCTAATTTAGCTGCTATTATGCTAGAATTGGTTATCCCACCCCCTACCGAGGCTGTAAAAAAAGCCGAGGCTGGGCCTCGGCTTTTTTGGATCAGATCTATAGAAGTGCCGCCTAAGAAAAGGATATCTATTGGCATATTCTTATAATAGTATGTTTGGGGCTAATTTTCAAGATAAGATTTTATAGTTGTGATTCCTCTGAAGATATGATATTCTAACTACATGGACAGTTATAAATTACGCGAGCATCATATTAAATCTTTCTCAAAATTGAGCTTATCAGAGCGGCTTAGCTGGATCTTTGCGCAACGGCAGTTTCTCAGCCGTTTTATGGATCCTGAGGCGAGACAGATCAGCAGAAAGATTCGTCGCAATGGCAAAAAATACTTCAAAGATGCAAATCTGGCATAAAATAATCAGAGAATTGAGCCTGGCAAGGATTAGCTATGTTATGGTTGGGGCTGCGGCCTTGGCTATTCATGGTTTTCCCCGCAGTACTCTAGATATTGATATTTACGTCCCTGCCAAAGAAAATATCCTGAAAAAGCTTTTCAAAATAACTCATGCTTTAAGCTTGAGAAGTGAGCAAAAGGCCATTCTCAAAATCAGTCATTCGCCGGAGCTCTTTACGGGTCAATGGATTTGTTTTTCATGTGAAGGGCAGGATGTGCTGGATGTCTTCCTTGCAAATAGTAGTGAATTTAAGAAGCTCTATAAAAATTCAAAGCTAAAAAAAGATAAAAGCATATCAATAAGAGTAGCTTCCCTTCGCGATATCGCGGCCATGAAAAAATCATCAGGCCGCCCCATCGATCTATCTGATCTCGATTCGATCAAAGAAATGATGAGATACAAAAAGAAAAAATAACCTTCCTCTTCCGCAAAAGACAGCTTCCTTCACAAACTTTTGAAGTTAGAGATTTTTTTGAAGGTCCTCGTTTATGTTTAAAATGCCAAATCTTGCGTCTTTCATAAGAAGGGTGTAGTGCTTTTTTATCTGTGCTATTACTTCTTCCATGTTTGTTTGTGTTTCCGATTCAACGAGGATGTTTTTCTTAAATCTTGTTTCCTTCCATGCTTCTAAATTAGCTAAACTATTATAAACTATCTTTCCACTCATTGAGTCTGACGGAACAAGTAGTTTGCTATATTTGGCGACATCAAACAGAATGTCATCGCGGATAAGACAAAGATCTTTCTCATCAGTAATGGTTGTTGATTTTTTTTCGTAGTCTAAGATCTTGTTTAGGATTTCTTCCTTAAGGGTCGAAAGACCTCTTAATTCAGAGAACCATGCAAGGACTTTTAATGGTTTGGTATTAATATTATTTAGGAGTAGTTCCTGCACTTTAAGATTTAGTAAGGCACAAAATGTGTCATATTTACTATTAAGTCTTGATAGAATTTCATCAGGTGGTATTTTGTTAAGGATTTTATTTGTTTTCCCTACGATATTGTTTTCGCCATAATATTTATAAAACGGGCCTAAAAAGTTTGCTGCCAGCTCATTGTAACGATGGAACTCTGTTTCAAAATGAATTCGTTTTTCTCCTGATCCAAGTTGAATGCGACGCAGATAATCCTCCTCTCCTACATAAACTTCAATCCAACCCCACGGTATTTTTCTTTCCTCCATAATAGCTATAAGTGCATCTTGTGCTTTGCTATACATAGGATAAGGATCGTCGGAATCAATATAAAATGCTAGATCAATATCACCCATGATAGTCCAGAATGGCAGGTCTGTTCCAGTAAGACTAGATTGAACCATAGAGCCTCTTGCCTCAACGATTACCTTGTCTTTTAATCCTACTTTATCAAAAGCCTCGAACCATAGTTTTATAGGGTTTAATCCTTCTATACCTTCAAAGTCTTTTGGAAAATCATACGTCTCAACAGGCGTTTCCCAAAAGAGCGATTTTATCTGCCCTGTTTTTTTCAATCCCCCTACTACACAGGCATTAAAAATAAAATTGTTTTTGTCCTCTGGAAATTCAAACCCCAGTCTTTTTTCGATATAAGGCTTTAACCTATTAGTCAATGCTCCGATATAGCCTTTTTCTTTATCAATAACGCAGGCTTCAGTATCAGGTTTTTCTGGATGCCAGGGTGTGAGGCCGTTTTCTGCTAGTTTTTTTGTTGTCCAGTCTAACCTGGTAAAGTCTGGATGGGTAAATATGATAGCGCCATTTTCATTTAGGGACTCGTAAGCCCTTTCTATCATATAGTCTATGTAGTAACGGCCGTCTACGCCGCCAAACATGGATTTAAGGTCTGTGTATTTTTCGAACTCTGGCGAGCCATCTGGAAAATCTTTCATGTCCCTAGGTATGAGCGGGAGGTCAAAAACAATCAGGTCGAATTTCTCACCTGATTTTAGGGCAGATAGTAGATTACCTACTCTTCCTTCAATCTTATCTTCTACCCCGTTAAGCTTTGCATTTTCTAGAGCTCTCTCCACTGCTTCTTTTTCTTTGTCTACTGCAACAACGCGCGTTGTTGCAGGCGTTAATTCAGCAAAGACTATTGATATAAGGCCTCTTCCTGTTCCGATTTCAGCTATCCTTTTAAGGGAATTGCCTTCGTCTTTTAGTCTTTTTATGATAGCGGGTATATTTTCGACTAATACTTTTGCGTAGGGGTTTCTTTGGGTGAATATATTGTCTCGTAAATTGCTTTGTTGTTGGTAAAGCAAGACCTCTTTGTCATCATCTATGTGTACTTTATCCCAGAGATGTTTGCTTCTGTCATATTTATCTATATCTGTAAGAGCATACGGGTCAGTCGAGATTGATACGAGTACTCTTGTCCCGTCCTCTTTTTCTGCTATAAAGCCCTCACCTTTATTTATTAGTTTCAAGGCGCGGTTTTTAGCTATTGGTTTTTCAGTATAAACTAATGGGACTGTAGCTGTATTCTTAAGGTGCAACAATGCATCATTTCTACTTAGAAATGTTATTTGATACTTTTCAGAGAGTAGTTTTTTTTGAGCTTTTATTAAGCGGGTTTTATCATTTTTTAAAGGGAGTCTTAATGTGTTTGACGAACAGGCAGGATTTGGGCATAAAAAGGCTGCCACGAGAAGTATGCTTATTAGCCTAAATTTATACCCTTTTTCAATCTTCATTATAATCTCGGCAGAAAATCCCCTCTTCTCTGGTTAAGAAAAGGGGCTCTCTTTTATCTATTATGATGTAATTATAGCATATATAGGGGCCAAAAGCAAGGCTTTTAGCCCTCCTCGTCCAATAGTAGTTCTGCGAGGTTTTCTATGTCGAATTTGAAGGTTTTGCGCTTGCCGCCGCGCTGGAGGCTTTCTATCTGGATCCAGAGTTTGTATTCTTTGTCTTTTTTTATCCTGTCTCTAGGTATCTTGAATACCAAAAGTTCTCTTGTTAGTGTGCCTTTGCCTTTTTTATTTTCTTCTTCTCTCCCAAAGTGGATAAAGGCTTTGTCTTTTTTCTTGGTAGGATAAGCCTCTTCTTCTATTGCTGTTGCAAGGAGGATTTCTTTTGATTCAATGCACAGGCGGCCAAGCTTGGGCCCGACAATAAGAGCATTATGGATCTTTGGTTTTGTTTTGTGCATCCTGGCTGTTACAGTGGCCTCGAGGATATCATCTGTTAGATATGCCTTTACAGCTACTATATTTTTTCCAAACTCCTTTGCCTCAAAGAGTATAAGGTTCTCTTCTTCCTGCGCGTAAGAGAGCGATACAGCTCCGATCATAAAAAAGCATGATAAAAAGATACATAGTGCTCTAGTCATACCCACCTCTTTCTATGAGAACAAAAACCTTATCCCAAAAAATAAGTACGAGAAAAAGACAAACAGGTAAAGCAGTAAGATGGTTGATGCTAAAAAGTGCGCTCGCGATGTCTCGGCCTTTTTTCCATGCTTTAAGTGACAGAAGCCATAGAACATCAAAAAAATAGCCACTGGTACGGCTAAAAACAAAAAATAACGGAACCCTGAAACAGCGTAAGATATAAATAGCACTATTAATAGAGCTTCTTTTTCAAGAGTTTCATGCCTACCTGGTATAGCGTATCTTCTACATCATCACCATTAATAAGCTCTTCTATCCATGCGACTTCTGCCTTTGTTGATATAAGAGCGGTGCTATTAGGATCTTCTATTTTTATATCCAATACAGTGCCTTTTGCGATCATGGAGTTTACAGGCAGCATTATGCCTCTAGAGCATATGTTTTTTGTCAACCCTTCTCCATTAACACCTGTAATGGGGTCTTTGTACTCTGCTTTAAGAAGGACTTCGTATCTTTTTTCAATCCTGCGGTCATTTTTCATGACAAATTATTTTGTTTTTCCAGATAATCCATAAGCCTACCTATGTAAAGAAGGTGGGCATTTTTAAATTGTATACCTGCTTCAAAATGCTGTTCATCGTCTTTATGCGTGGGTTCGTCCCAGACCCATACGACCTTAGCGCTGCACCTGACCTTCAGGTCAGTATTATATCGGAATATCTCGAGATCCAGTACTGTGCCTGGCTCTAATTTTTTCAACAGACTCATCCTGGCGCCTCCACCACTTACATTTTTGGTAGTGGTGCAAAATTCCCTGTCGCTTCCTCGCGGACTGTACCTCACAGCCAACTCTCCCTCTAAGCGCTCAAAGAGCCGGCTATCTGTTCCAATAGGCATGTTCCACCCCCCTTTTGGTTATGAAAACTTTTTCTACCTTAAAACTATTTAACGCCCTGAACAAGAAGAAATACGAAAGTGATCGTACAGGATTGGTCACCTGATCGATCAGCAGATGCAGCGTAAAGCCTATAGCTATATAATTCCATATGATATTGAGATCAAACGCAAATATCAAGGCCCATAATATTATGACGAATTCATAGGAGTGCAGGATTAAAGTCAATCTCTTAAAGGAGGTCGGGGTCTTGCAGGTATTATAGACTTTTTTTAAATTTAAACTTATTCCGTGTTCCCTTGCATAGTCAAGATAATGATCCGCGTCTATCAAAACGCCTGCCATGAGAAAGCATAGAAAACCATTTAAGGAATGGGCATAATTATACAGGATAGTCCCCATCGTCAAACTAGCAGCTGTATGGCCAAGTACCCTCATTCTAATTTTGTGCCGTCGTAAGGGCAATAGTTTGTAGTACCCGGAAAGATACGCCTGCATTCAGGGCACATTGCTTTACGAGGTCTTTCTTTATTAGAGGCAACTGGTGCAACAGAAGCTGCCTCTACCTTTTTATCAGCCTTATCTATTATACCAGGAATTTCCTTTTCTAGCATCTTTATTCTGTCAGAGGCATAGGGATGGCTGCGCAGAAACGCGGGGCCTATACTCTTTTTGCCTGATTCTTTTAGCTTTTTCAGGAAAGATATCATCGCATAAGGGTCATACCCTGCCTTATGCGCGTATTTTACGCCAAGCCTGTCTGATAGGAGTTCGTCTTCCCTGGAGTAGCCAAGCATAATAAGATTATAGCTGATCGAGGCAGCTGTCTGCATATCCTCAAGGCCTGCTTTGCGCATGGCAATATTCATCAATATGGTATAGCCTATCTGCGCCTGCATCTTTTTGGCGATGTGCCTGGCGGCAACATGCCCCACCTCATGTCCTATTACGCAAGCAAGCTCATCATCTGTGGCCTTATCCAGGAGTCCGGAATTTATATAGAGGTACCCGCCAGGGCTGGTAAACGCGTTTAGATCTTCCTCTTCTATGACATAAAATTTATACACGAGGTCCTTGCGATCAGAGACCCCTGCTATTTTCTTGCCTATCTCTCTTACGCGATTATTTTTCTCAACGTCATTGCTTAGCTTATATTGACTGGCGACTTTCGCGGAAACTGCCTTACCTATGGATACTTCTGTAGCGGTGGTTATGAAGATGAATTCTTTTTGGCCTGTGGCAGGGTTATAGACAGTGGCGCATCCGCACAATGTTAAAACACAGCACAAAGTTAATAATAAAATAGTATTTCTCAAAGAGATTTATGGCAGTAGCTTTTGTACGATGCTGCTTACGATCTTCCCATCTGCGCGGGCTTTTAATTCCTGCATAGCTCCCTTCATTACCTTGCCAAAGTCGGCCTTGGAGCTCGCGCCTGTCTCAGCTATGACCTTTTTTACAGCAGCCTCTACTTCTTTTTCGCCTAACTGCTCAGGCAGATATGCCTTAAGTATTTCAAGTTCCTTCTCTTCCTTTTCCACGAGGTCAGGTCTCTCGCCCTTTTTGAAGTTCTCTATGGAATCCTGGTGCTGCTTTACCTGTTTAGAGATTATTTTGAGGATGTCGCTGTCGTCGAGTTCTTTAGTCTTTTTTTCTATGGCGAGATTCTGCATGGAGGCGGTTATCATGCGCAGCGTTGAGGTGCGTATCGAATCCCTGCTTTTTATAGATTCCTTCAGGTCTTCCCCAATTCTTTTTTCCAGTTTACTCATTTAGATCTACCGCCTTCCTTTTTCCCGAGTTTTTCATACATCAGGTTACACAGGAACCTCAAGAATGTACTTTTATTATCTTCCTCTATTTTTTCGAATTCAATACCTGTACTATAGGATGATTTTTTATCCCCGCCCGCTTCTTTAGACCAGACTATCGTGCCATTAAGGTGCACAGGATTTAGCGCCTCAGGTATTTCTATAATAAGTGCTATCTTGCTTCCAGGCATCATCTTTTCTTTAGTCAATAGTTCCAGTCCTCCCGCGCTTACGTCTTTAGTAATAGCTGTAGTTTCAAGCCTGGGATCTTTCCGGACCACATAAAGCACTTTCAGGGCAATGTCAAATCTTATAAATCTTCTTTTCTCTCTCATAAATCACTCCAGCATTGTTATTTTAAGGCCGGGCTTAGATATGGCCTTGTATTTCACGCCTGCTTCTTTAAAAAGGGACTCGAAGCTCTTATCAATATATTTGCCGCATGTTATGAACTGTTTTATTTTCGCGTTTACTATCATTTTGGCGCAAAGTATGCATGGAGAATGCGTGCAATAAATGGTGCTGCCTGAGACATCTATGCCGTGAAGCCCTGCCTGTATTATCGCGTTTTGTTCAGCATGTATGGCCCGGCATATCTCGTGCCTTTCTCCTGAAGGTATGCCCTTTTCATTTCTGAGACAGCCTAACTTCAGGCAATCTTTTACTCCGCTTGCCGCGCCATTATATCCGGTAGTAAGGATCTGCCTGTCTCTTACTATGACCGCGCCCACATGATGCCTGAGACAGGTGGAGCGCTCGGCCACAAGGTATGCCAGCTTCAAAAAATATTCATCCCATTCAGGTCTTTTTGTATTTTTTAATCGTTTCATCTATCTTTTTATAAAACTTCTCTAAGGTCGAATCGTTTATGATCAGTGCATCCACGAGCTGGAGACATTTTTTAAGCTGCTGGTTTCGCGGATCGTTCTTATTTTCCTTTTTTTCTTTTTCTATAAAATCATCAAGGGTCTGGGCGTCGCCAGGCCTTTTTCTGTCTATGCCTCTCTTGAAACGCATTTCCACAGGCGCGTTCACGCCTACTAATATAAAATCATCCAGCCTCTTCAGCGCTTCCACTTCAGCGGGATTCCTTATGGAATCGACTATATGGTTTTGCGCCGGCGCAAGTTTTTTTATGGTCTCTTCCGCCAGAAACGAGGCCTTGTTTTTGCGCCTTAGCTTATTTCCCAGCTTTATCAGGTTTTCACGCAAAGGTTCTATACTTAAGCGCTTTGCCTCATCTCTCAGTATATCTGAGAGCGAGTGATAAACAAACCCTTTTGATTCTATATACCTAGCTGCCTCGCCTTTTCCTGACGCATTAGGGCCTGTGAGACCTATTATCATAAGCTTACTTAACTGTTGCCCCCAATGATATGTCTTTGTCAGGACACATTACAACTATGTTTTCCGCGTCACTGGCAGCGAGTATCATGCCGTTGCTCTCTACGCCTCTTATTGTAGCAGGCTGCATGTTCTCCACTACTGCTACAAGCTTACCTATTAATTCCTCTGGCTTATAGGCCTTTTTTATTCCAGCGACCAGCACTCTTTCTTCTCCGCCAAGATCTACCTTGACCACGTAAAGCTTGTCCGCGTCAGGGTGATCATTTACTTCCTTTATCCTGGCTATTTTGATGCTGAGCTTTTTAAATTCTTCAAAAGAGATCATGCGTTCAACCTTTCTACCTGGGGTTATGGTCGTGTCAATGTGTTCAGATGCGTCAATAACATCGCTTCAACCGCAGGATTTATTTTAATAAATTTAACACCGGCGTAAAATAGGCGTCTGCCCTGCGCGTCCTGATTATGCAGGTCTTTTGTCCAGGCGACCTGCCCGATCAGCTTTGCAGGCTTTGAAAATCCCGGGACATCTATCTCCAGGTCTATACAGGACTTTTCTTTTAATTTTTCATATGTAACCAGGCAGAGCCCTTTTTGTGATACGTTTACTGTTTTGGAATTGAACCTATTAGAGGGGTTTTGTACCAGGTCGTACCTTATTTTTATTTCTTCATTAAACCTGACGTATTTTCTCTTCTCCCGCAGGATCCAGTATCTGCGCGCCAGGCCCAGAGTTACATCGTTTCGAAGCCTCTTCTCTTCCCGCCATAACATTATCAATATAAATAAAAGTATGCTTAATGTAAGAGCATATACAAGGTACATTTTACACCTCTAAGAGTTCGTACCGGCTCGACCCTAATTTTATATTTTCAGCATGTTTTATCTGCACAAGAGGGTCTATTTCAGTGTGAGCCTCTTTAAAGCTTTCGATCTTCGCCATATCAATCGATGCCTGGTCAACAGCCACAGGATCCATGCCGCCTATTATACCTATATCCGGGGTAATAGGCGCTTCATTATTTGCCATGCAGTCACAGTCCTTTGTTATGCCGTACAAAAAATTCATATAGGCTATTTTTTGACCAAAGACATTTTTAACACCTAACGCATATTCTACCATCTTTTCCTGCATTTTTACAACATTTTCGTCGTATTTTATCTGGATGGCGCCTGATCTGCAGACAACAACGCATTCCCCGCAGCCGATGCACCTTTCCTTTACAAGCAGCGCCTTTTTCTTCTTTAATCCTATTGCGTTTGCCGGGCAGACATCCACGCAGCTAGCGCAGCCGATGCATTTCTCCGAAGTTATCTCAGGCAGTGTTTTAGAGTGCTGCACGAGTTTGCCGGCCCGACTGGCACAGCCCATGCCCAGATTTTTCAGAGAGCCTGCAAAGCCTGTCTGCATATGACCGGTTACATGTGAGAGACAAATAAGCGCGTCTGTCTCGCATATTCCTTTGGCCAGTTTGACATTTTCAAGATGATCACCGCGGATAGCTACATTTTGACCACTTCTCCCATGGAGCCCGTCCGCTATTATTATTGGTATGCCGATACTCTTTAAATCATATCCGTGACTATGCGCAACATGGGTGTGACCGACGGCATTTGAACGTTTTTCTCTGTAAAGCGTATTAGTCTCGACAATAAAAACATTATCTGTCTTTTGCCTGAGATGAGTTATAAATTTAGAAAGCCACGGAGCCTTTATGTAACCAGAAGTCCCTTCTTCTCCAAAGGTCAGCTTGATCCCAACAAAATCATTCTTTTTTATGAAATTTATTGGCTCGATCTTCTGCCACATTGAAAGAATAGCATCGTTTATCGCGTCGATAGAATTCCAGTCCTCGATCCTTTTAAGATATACCTTATTATCCTGCATGTCTCCCCTTTTCAATGTACGTGTTTCTGATGTTGTTTAAAATACTAAGGTACTTTTTTGTCCTGTAATCAGGGTAGGTCCAGTCAAAGGGCTGGAAGCCCCCTTTTCTCCACCCGAGGGTCACCTCAGCGTATATGCCCCTGGCTATGCATATCCTGTGTGAGTAGTTCTTTGTAGTAGCCAGGACCAATTTCGCGTCCGAGATGTATCCCGGATCGATATTTACCCGCCGTTTCAGCAGGCCCTTTTTCTTTATCGCGAGTTTTTGTTCAAGGGAATTCGTAATGGCCTTTATCTTTGATATGCGTTCAGGCGGGATAAGTCTTTTAAATGAGACAAACTTTCTTTTCAATGGCTGGCCCATTTCTTTTTTATAATAATCCGTATAATCGAACTTAAGCACAGGGCTTTTATAGTCCATCTCTCCGAATTCTTTAATAAAAAACTCTTCGGTCTTGTCGAAGAGTTTTTTGTCTTTTGCCAGCATTCCAATGATAAGCTTTACTTGTCGAGGCATATGGGCCTATGTTATGTGGATCTCTTCTTCGATCTCTCCCCCAGGCCCCATGTAAGCATCTATTATCTTTTGATCTTTCTTTGAGATATCCGTGAAAAAAATTGCCACGTTATAATGGGCCTTTTCAACATCCTGCAATATTACAGGATCGGACCTGACCACAACTCCTTTGCACCTGATCTTCCTGGTATGGCTTCCATTTTGCTTTGTAGGGACAAGAAGGACGACCACTATCTTTGACATCAATGGCAGAAGCCTGGTTATGCGGCAATTTATCCCGGATGAACTTATATCCGCTGTTTCTGTTATTACATCAAAACCCTTGTCAGCGATCTTAAGCGGTATCTGCCTTTTGGCGCGTTGATGTTTGCGACGCTCTTCTATCATGAGGCTATGCTTCCTTTTTTGCTTTTTCGTCTTCTTTTTTCTTAGCAGCAGCTTCTACAGCCAGCTTCCAGCATCTTTTACTGCAGTAGTAGCCCTCATTTCTGTAGTAGCAAACCTTTCTCTGAAGCCGCTTGTTGCACTTCATGCAATTGGCTGGCTTCTCTACTACCTCTTTTTTCTTTACCTCTGGCTTTTGCTCAGCCTTCTTTGGTTCTGCCTTTGGTTCAGCCTTAGGTTCGGTCTTTGCCTCGGGTTTTTGTTCTGGTTTCTCAACTGGTTTTGGTTCTGCCTTTTGCTCTGGTTGCTGCTCTGGTGTTGGTTTCATTTCTTCAGTCATGTCTTTCCCTCCGTATTGGGCATTTGCCGCACAATGGTTTTTTTGACTTACATACATTCTTGCCCAATTCCACTATCAGGGCATGAAATTCATTGAATAGTCTTACATTCGGCGCCAGGTTTTCCATGAAGAGCCTTTGCACCTGGTCATAATCAGCATCTTCATTGATATAACGATGTCTTGAGAATATCCTCTTTGTATACGCGTCTACCACAAATACTGGTTTTTTGCCCGCGTACAAAAGGATGCTGTCAGCTGTCTCAGGACCTATACCATTTATACTTAAAAGCTCATTTCTCAGGACGCGCGTATTCTGCCTTAACATCTTTTCCAGGCTATTCTTATGCGCGCTATCCAGAAACGTTAAAAAATTCTTTAGTCTATCGGCTTTTATATTATAGTAACCCGCCGGCCTTATTAAACCAGCAAGTCTTTTCTTAGGGGTCCGGGAAAGCTGTTTTAAATCTAATGCCTTTGCTTTCTTTAGATTCGCGATCGCCTTTTCAACATTGGCCCAAGACGTATTTTGCGTTAGTATGGCGCCTACTATTATCTCTAATCTTGTATCAGCGGGCCACCATTTCCTTGGCCCGAATCTTTGGTATAGTAAATCGTAGATCCTTAATAGTGACTTTTTATGCCTTGTCCTTTTCAATATTCAGAGCGCTTTTTTATTTCAGAAACGATCTCTATCAGTTCATTATAGTATTTCGAGTTTCTTGTAACAGGCCGCTTTACATACTTTTCTTTCTGAGAATGTTCTTTAAAAGATGATACGCTTAAGGAGGAAAGATTCCCAGATTCCTTTATCTCGAATGTAGCGACGAGATTATGGTCTATTGCCGCTACTGCGTCAGCCCACAGTTCTTTTAGCATAGAAAGCGCTAAGGGTTTTTTCGCCAATATAGTGCCTGCTGTCCTGTTCGAAGAGATCACTGAAAAACCATTCTCCTGCAAGGCCAGAGCGGCATACGTAAACACTCTTTTAGACTCACTATGTATATTAAGGCTAAAGGTGTCTCCTTTTTCGCTGACTGCCGGTCTGACAGTATAGTCACGCCTTTCCTGAAAAGGCCTTTTTACAAGTAATATGCTGTCCCCTTCGCGGATCTGGTAATCATCCACTGTCCTTAGTACCTCCGCGGCTGAAACGGTCGGCCGCACTTCAATGATGTGCGCCTCCGCGATTTTTTCACCGCCCCTGTGCACGATAAATCCATTGCCCATCACTATGCCTGCATCCTGACCGCGCCTTATTATAAAAAATTCACCATCAGGATCCACAGTGATTATCTCGGAAACCACCTCTACCTCTTCGCAGAACGCAGGGAAGCTACCCAAAAAACTACACAAGAATAAAATCAATAAAATTTTTCTCATCACAGTCTTATTTTAATACAGATTCGGAACAAACTCAAGAAAAATCTTCAGAAATCTTTAGGAGTTGGGAAATTAGTGGAGGGAATACTTGCAGGCCTTGTCAAATGTTGCCTTAAAATCAAACCTTCTCCTGAAATCCCTTTTCGAATCCTTCTCAGTCTTGCCAAGCATGCCAGCATCTATCATATTAAAGACTATCTCGCCAAAGTCATCAGTCCTTTTTATGCCCCAGCGCTCAAATACCAGCCTTGTCATCGGGCCAAACTGATCAAGGGCATAATCCTTTATTCCCTCAAGCAGCTCTATGCCGCTTACATGGCCTTTTCTTTTGAGTTTTTTTGTTGTGAAGTTTAGCGCGGACATGACAAAGGAATACGCCTCAGGGTCATAGCGCTTGTCCTTGTCCAGGACATTAAGCAGGGCCATTACTTTATTTATGCTTTGCTTACTTTTCCTCTCAGCCATAGTGATAAAAAGTATACACGGTGGGGTCTAATTTGTCAAGGAAGCTAGGGTTAGATAGCTACTGGCGGGCCGAAAAATCTTGCGCCCACGGAATATCTCTCAGAGTGCGGCTGGCTGGAGATCCAGGCGATCTCCCCTGCTGCCTTTATGAATTGGTTTGTTTGGGGATGCTGAAACTCGAAGACAAGATTTGTAGCAACAGGGAAAAATTCATCTGATGCAAATCCGATACCGCTTTTGCTTATATCCCGGCAGACAGAATTACCGAATCTTTGCGAACCCTTTTGCTGGTAGCGCAATGCCGCTGATAATACTGTTCGATTAAATGATCTTCTTTCCTGTGCCATAGCTCTATTATTCCTGTAAGACCTTTTCCACGATAAAGTTTATTCTCTCAGCGTCTTTTCTATTTATGGTTGTAAATTCAACACCTGTATCAAAAGCCTTGGTTTTGTCTTCCTTGTTCGAGACTATCCACACGATCGTACCATCACACTCTATTACAGGCTGGGCATCGAGAAGATCCAATTGTATCTCAACAGGCGCGAATATCCCCAGGTCCTTGGGAAGCATTGCGCATATGCCGCCTATACCGATGTTTTCAGTGATGGCGGATACACTATCAGGGTGATCCTTCTTTTTTACAGTGATCTTGCACGGGTATTTTGCCCTGGGAAACTTTCTTCTATTGATTCCACTCCACATAAGGCCTCCTTAATTCATACTTATTATAACCTAAAATTCCACACAATTCAAGCATTTTTCAATCTTTTTACCTAAAGTAGACAAAACAGACAGTGACTGTTTTGTCTACTTTTCTGTTTGCCATGGGGGTTCAAAGGTGTTATAATCAAAATGATATGTACTTGGACTTCTATGGATTAAAAGAAAAACCGTTTAGCGTAACATCAGATCCTAATTTCCTCTATCTCAGCAGGAAGCACCAGGAGGCTATCTCGCACATGCAATACGGGATCGAGGAGCGCATGGGTTTTCTGGAGATCACTGGAGAGATAGGCACAGGAAAAACTACCCTGTGTAAAGGTCTTCTGAATACACTTGATGAGCACACCAAGACCGCCTTTATACTCAATTCCAATCTTTCAGAGATCCAGCTCCTGCAGGCGATCGTTCAGGATTTCGGGATCCAGCTAAAGAATAAGCAAAAGATCACCATGCTCAACGAGCTCAATAGATTCCTGCTCGAGCAGCTAAAGATGAAGAATAACGCTGTACTCATAATAGATGAGGCGCAGAATCTAAAGCCAGCTATGCTTGAACAGATCCGGCTTCTCTCAAACCTTGAGACTGAAAAAGAAAAACTGCTTCAGATCATTCTGGTAGGCCAGCCTGAGTTAAAAGAAAAACTTGCCTCCAGGGAATTGGCACAGCTGCGACAAAGAATAGCCATCAGGTATCATATCTCTCCTCTTGGCAGAGACGAGGTCGAAGGATATATAAATCACAGGCTGAAGGTGGCTGGCTCCGAGAGCAATGATTTCTTTAAAGATAAGGCGATGGATGAGATCTTTAAGTTTTCCAGGGGCGTGCCTAGATTGATAAACATACTATGTGATAAAACTCTTTTAGCAGGATATGTAAGAGAGAAAAAAGCCATAGACAGCGCTATGGTAAAAAAATCCGCGAAGGAAATTGAGGGCATATTCGAGTGAGCATAATAAACGATGCTATTAAAAAGGCAAGAAAAGAATCAGGCCTGAAAGGTGTGGGCGAGGTAGTCAACCTTTCAGAAATAAGCCCTTCTGCGCCAAAGACCTCTGAAGTAAAGTGGATAGCGATCGTGGTGATTTCCCTAACAATCATCGCCTCTCTCTTTGGCTCTATGTTTTTATATAATCACATAACAAAGATAGATGAACCTGTCACCTATTCTATTACAGAAAGAAGCGAACCTATTGCCCTGTCCAGAAAGGCCAAGCCAAGCTATAGTGAATTTCAAGAGACAATAGAGCTAAACGGCATTGTCTACGAAACTCTGGACCGCTGGGCCATCATAAACGACAAAATCGTCCGCGAAGGCGACCTCCTCCCAAATGGCAAACTAATCCTCATCCAAAAAGACTACGTAAAAATCCAAAAAAATAACGGCGAAGAACTAGTCCTGAATCTAAGATAGTAAAAGTAGGGTGTACCCAAACAGGACGTCTACTATTTCCCTCTATTTCCCTTTATAAGCTCCAACCGGCTTCCGAGTTTTTCTCTGGTTTTTCTTGAAAATCTAAGTTTTCCAAATTCTTCATTTCCTGTATAACATTAAGTACTTCCTTGGCTTCCAAGGTTTCTTCAAAAATTATAGCTTTCCGCCTTCGATTTGAAACTTTCTGCGACAGATATCCTTTGACTTTCTCTGTGACTAGGTTACTTTTTACATTTTTAAAAAGAGAGATAGCTTTTAGGGCTCTAAGATTCCCCGCCTCATGGAGTTTTTTAAGCTTTTCAACAGCCTCTAGCTGCAACTGTTCTTCATTGGAATTTTTTAATAGCTCAATTTCTTTAATTAAAATATATGCCAAGATAGATTTTGCCTTATCTCCTGTATAATATTTTTCAATATCGCGTAACGCTAACTCTGTTTTTTTTGTTCCTGTGTATTTTTTCAAAAAGTATTTATTTATAAAATTATAAATCTTTCTAGGTTTTGTTTGTTTTAGAAAATTAGGGTCTATTTCTGATACTATTAAAGTTGCGTGTAATAATCTATAGAGAGATTTTCGCAAGATATCTCTTATAATTACCGAATCCAAATCATACTTTATAAAAAAACTGTGAATATTCATACTATCAATCAATTCTTTAGCTCTGTAAGAGGCCTCTTTTCTTAAAGTTAGAACGTCTATTTTTTTTCTCCTTATCTGTGTACCATATATAGCCACGCCATAATCAAAACGCAAAGCAGCCAAATATTCTATTTCATGCGTCAAAGGGTCGAATCCTAAGAATTTAAACTCACAGTCTATAGGGGTATAGTTTTTTTCTGGAAAAACTAAGATTGGAGACTGAGAATTAATAAAAGCTGTCATGTGTTCTACTTTTTTTTGATAATCAACCATTTCCCGAGCATTTATCCTCAGTCCTATTTTAAAATCAACATCGCTTGGTTCAGGCGAGTAAATAGAGCTTCCAAAAATAATGATGTGTTCTAATCTATCTTTTAAATCAAAATGAGAAAGCACGTACTCAACGTATTCAATTATTGTCCTTTCTTCTCCAGATTGCGTTTTAATAAAAGCTTTTTGTGACATCTTGATTCTTTTTACGATTTCACGTTGTAACTGTGGTTTGAGTAGAGGGAAATATGCATTCCCTTCTTCTAAATATTTTTTAATCGTATATTTCGAAGGGAAAAGTTTAGCTAATCTGCCTCCCCCTTCTTCCATGGGAACCCTAAGAGCATTCTTTGATGCTGTATAGGAATAAGTGGTGCTAGTTAATAAGAACGAACTGCATGTTACAATAATCAGCACTCTCAAATTATACCCTTTTTTAAACCTTACCATAATTCACCCATAAAAATAGCCTCTGCCTGTCTTATAAGGCTATATTGCTCCTATCGTTATTGTAATGTAATTATACCATATAAATAGGGGTTTGGGAAGGGAATTTTAGGGGGCAGGTGAATTTGAAAATGTAGCCTTTTATGGATAAGTGTGGCGCGGGGTGTCCTGTGAGTGGGAGGATCCACACCGGGCCGTGCCCCGTACCGATAGGTATGGGGCGGAGGGGCCCGCCCCGTTCCAAATTCTAGTCGATAATCGATTCATTGTTTGTAACTAATTGCGGGCAATTCTGATTGATTATTTGATGATATTTGAGAATTTGGAACGGGGCCCGCTCACAGGACACCCCGTGCCACACAATACGGGTTAAAGAGTTCTAATCCGTCTCTTCGATTGTGGTAAGGGCTTCTTTGGCTGAGGATTGTTCTGCGGTTTTTTTGTTGGGGCCGGAACCTATGCCGTAGCGTTTGCCTTGTATAAGGGCTTCTACAATGAAATGCTTCTTGTGGTCCGGGCCTATTTCTGAGATGATCTTATAGGAAGGTGTAGCCTTAAATCTCTTTAACGCGATCTGCTGGAGCGCGGACTTGTAATCCTTCGAACCTTTTCCCTCTCTTACAAGCTGGATCTCTGAATAAAAGACCTTTTTTATAAATTTAGAAGCTGGTTTTATGTCCCCGTCCAGGTAAATAGCGCCTATTAATGCTTCTAATGCGCACAAAATATTCGATGTGTGCTTTCTTCCGCCAGAGGCCTCTTCTCCTTTTCCCAGGAGAATAAAATCGCCTAAGTGAAGATGCTTTGCTATGCGGCCAAGCGTGGAGCCGCTTACCAGCTGAGACTTATAGCGCGTGAGAACCCCTTCATCCTGGTCAGGAAAATCCTCGTAAAGCAGCCTGCTCATGACTATGCCCAGCACAGAGTCGCCTAAAAACTCGAGTCTTTCATTATCCTCTAATTTTAATTTAGATTTTTCGTTCGCAAAAGATTTATGGGTCAGGGCCTGGTTCAAAAGCTCTTTATTTCTAAAGCGGTAACCAATGGATCGTTCCAGGTCTTTAAGTTTTTTCAAGCGGGTCTTGTCTTTTTTTAGAATCATATAGATTCCCGCTTTCGCGGGAATGACAATTACAGCAGGCTCTTGATGGAATTTAGTATAACTGACTTAGGTATGTTTTCCTTTACCACAGTCTTTCCTATATTTACAGGAAGTACGAATCTATTTTTTCCGTGGATGAATTTTTTATCATGTTCCTGCGCCTTAAATATAGCTTTTATATCCAGGCCCTTTAGGGTAACTGGCAAGCCTATCTTTTTTATCAGGTTCTTTATCCGCAGAAAGCTTCCCTCATCCAATAGCCCCAATTCCCTAGCTATATGCGACGCGGCAATAGTGCCAAGCGCTATTGCCTGGCCATGGCTATATGATTTACCATAATGCGCGGCTGTTTCAATAGCATGGCCTATTGTGTGGCCGAGATTGAGTATTACGCGTATGCCTTTATTATCATGTTCGTCCTTTTCCACCACGCGAGCCTTTATTAAACTACACGTGTAGATTATGTATTCCAGTGACTTTTTGTCACGACCCAATACCTTTTTGTAATTTTTTTCAAGAAAACTGAATAGCTGCGGTGATTTGATGATACCATATTTAACGACCTCTCCTAATCCGGATATCAGATCTTTTTTAGGTAGAGTCTTTAATAAAGCTGCGTCACTAAAAACAAGTCGCGGCTGGTAAAACGCACCTGCAAGATTCTTGCCTACGCTTAGATCTATGGCTACCTTGCCCCCTATTGCAGAATCTACTTGAGCAAGGAGCGTTGTCGGGACCTGAATGTAAGGAATGCCGCGCCTATAAATACTCGCGACAAAACCTGCCAGGTCTCCTATCACGCCACCGCCTAAAGCAACAATAAACATCCTGCGACTGGAGCCATCGAATTTAGAAAGCCTGTTAAGGAGACTGATACAATATTTCTCTGATTTGGATTTTTCGCTGTCTGGCACAACCGAGAATCTGACGTTAAAACCAGATAAAGAAAGAGATGCTTGTATCTTTTTACCTAAAAGCCTTTTTATAACAGGATTGGTAATTATTACAGCATCAGTGCCGATCTTTAATCTCTTCAGGTGTTTGCCAAGATCAGCGATTTCATTGCGAGAAACCTTTATGTCATAGCTTCTTTTACCGAGATTTACGCGTATTTTTTTCATGTCTCCACACCCAATAATCGGGCCAGGAACATAACAATAGGCCAGATCACCCCACCTATTATGCCCAGCCAGAGCATTCCGAATATAATCATGAATCCATACGGTTCGAGCTTTGCGTATTTAATAGCCATATCTCTTGGCAAAAGCCCCATGGCAACCCTGGAACCATCCAGCGGAGGTATGGGTAATAGATTAAATACCGCAAGTACCAGATTTATAAGTATGACAGAGTTTAGGATCGATATAAATAAAGGGCTTCCTGCCAGAGTCAAATTCGAGATCTTTAGTATAAAAGATAGGACGATCGCAAACAGCATATTTGCCGCGGGTCCTGCCAGACCTACCCATACCATGTCTTTTTTAGGGTTGTTTAATCTATGGAAATCAACAGGAACTGGTTTTGCCCAGCCAAACACAATAGGCGCATGAGTTGCTAGAAGTACTAGAGGAAGAAAAATCGTGCCTATGGGGTCTATGTGGGCCACAGGATTGAGCGTGAGCCTGCCTGCATTCTTTGCAGTAGAATCGCCTAATTTCCATGCGACCCAGCCATGCGCGTACTCGTGGATTATTACAGCAAGAAAGAATATCGAGAGTGTTATTAAAAATCTCATTGGCTCTGCGTTGAGAATGTCAGGTTGCCTTTTGGCTCAGGCGCCTTACGCTCTAGTATAATACCTTTAGAGAAAGTTCCCTTTATCCCTCGACTGCGTCCTTCGACGCGCTTCTCTTGCTCAGGACGACCCTGAGTTTGTCGAATGGGTCGCTCGGGACTCGCTTCTTTTTTTACCTCTCCTACCTCAGGTTTTACTAGTTCCAGATTGAACATGACTTGACTGGCATGTATCCAGCCTGTTGTTTTCTCAGGCGGCTTTACCTCATACCAATCATCCTTTTCCGATACGATCTGAAGTTCCTGCGGCTTCGAGGCCTGGCCGAGTATGGAATACTTTGTTCCAGGGCCTGCCCTGAGATTTACGCGCGTGGCATTAACTTCGCCCTTCGACAAGCTCAGGACTTCGCCCACTCCTTTTTTATCGATGATATCCACATAATCATTTTTGATATAAAGATGCGCTGTTTCTGGCAGCACGACCTTGAACCAACTATAACGCTTATCAATGATCTTAACAGGGTCACCCTTTTTTAATTTACCCAGGATCTCATAATTCACATTATCCCCTGCCCTTACATTGGCCCCATCGCTCTTTGCAAAGCCTATCTTAGACAATGCCTCTTCCTCAAGCGAGAAAGAAACCCCACATGCAAACAATACAACGCAAAATGTTACAGCAAGTATCTTCATAGCCACTCCTTTTATTTTTTGTCTTTCTTGTCTTCTTTCTTTCCTTTTGCCTCGGGTTCTTTCTTGGCGCCTGCGCCTGGTGCTGGAACTGCGCCTTCAGCAGCTACCTGGCCTTCCTCGGGCTTTTCTTCCGCCTTTTCCTTCTTTATCTTGGTCCTTACTATCTTTAGTTTAGGTAAACCAAAGATAGAGTCCTCATCTTTTATGATGCCTTTTTCTTTTAGCGCAAAGAACTTTTCGAACCTCTTTAAGACTGTCCTGTGTCTTTTCCCTGCCTTAGAAGTCTTTAAACTTGGATGCTGTGACATTATTCCCCCTTTTTGACATAACAATCTTTGTATGTCTCTTTTAGCTTCTTTTCCAGTTGCTCCGCGTGTTTTTTCTCACTGAAACCGCCTATGTAAAGCTGATAATAATCTCCTGATTTCTTAATATCAGCCTTGTACCCTTGTATTCGCAGTTTTTCTCGTCCCTGCTCCGCAGCGCCCCTCGCCTTAAAAGCCGCCAACTGAAGAATATATTTATCTTCTACCTGAGGCTTAGGGCTAGGCGTCTTTTGACTGATAGCTGATAGCTGAGAGCTGAGGGCTATCTTTCTTGTCCCTTGTCCCTTGCCTGCCCCGTACGAAATCTTTGATTTTCGTATGGGGTCTCTTGTCCCTGCCGTATCTCGCCTTCCCTTCTCAACTCCCAACGAGAAACATATTATGCATGCCATCGCAAGTCCTATCGCGACAAATATCACATGCTCATAAGAAAGTGTCAGGCTTTTTTTTAAATTAGGCAGCAGGATCTTTGTCTTTTTCCTTATCTTCCTGTCAGATATCTGCGACTGGCCAAATAAGTCCCTCTCTTGCCTATCTTGAGATCTCGCGCTCATATGTCTTTATGTGTTTTTCGATCTTTTTTACAATGTCCTTCTGGTTCGTATATGAATAAGCCTCCGTAGAAGCTGTTTTATGACTCATCAGTATTTTTTCTTTAGCCAATTTTTTCAGCGCCTTTCGTACCTTATCGGGATCACATCCTATCCACACAGAGATACCCTTTGCTGTATCAATGCACTGGGGATTCTCATTGAAGAAAAGAAGCGTCTTTTTTGTAATCTCATTTTTGAATAAGGCGCTTAAATTTTTCATAGCCTAAAGGAGTTTCTTGAAGTCAGATTTTTTTGATAATGATATAAAGGCTCTTACTGCATCAGGATCAAACTGGGTATTTTTATTTTTTTCAAGTTCTTTTATGGCCTGTAACATGCCTTTCTTCCTGGACACCATTGCCTCAAAGGCATCCGCGACTGCCATGATCCTTGCGCCTACAGGAATATCCTTACCCTTTAATCCTTCAGGATATCCTGTGCCGTCATATCTCTCATGATGATACATTATCGTGGGCATGGCAGGCTTTAAGAACTCCAGGGGCCTTAGTATCTTCAGACTTTCAAGATGTTGTTTCTTTACTATACTGAATTCCTTTCTCGAGAGCCCGCCGCGTTTTCTCAGTATCTCATCTGGTATGCTGAATTTCCCTGTATCTGGCAGGAGCGCCGCATATCGCAGGTTAGTGATCTCTTCCCTGGAGAGTCTCATTTCTTCCGCAAGCGCCAGCACTATTTTTACAAACTTTTCAGAATGCGTGTACGTGTGCGGGGATTTCGCGTCCAAAAGCGCTGCGAGAGACTTAATACTGCCATAGGCCATCTTTTTCTGCTCTTCATACATCTGGGCATTTCTAATAGCTATCACTGCCTGTTCCGCTAAAGTAAGCAGTATCTCCATATCAAATTTAGTAAAAGGTGTGTTGTTGGTCTTGTTCTTTGCGCAGATGATGCCGATTATGTCTTCCTCAACAAGAGGAACGCATACGCAGTCGCGCGACAAATCAGCCTTGCCTGTCTTGGCCACCTTACCTATTGCGCCAGAGCCTATTTTTATTTTTCTATATTTTTTACGCATGCTGCCTGTATTGAACTTCAGATCTATGACCGCCTTTGGCGTCAGGTAGTTTTTTGAAGCATCCAAAAGCATTATTGAGCAATATTTAGATCTCATCACCTGAAGCGTGAGCCTCGCTATCCTTTCTATTAATTCATGCATATCAAGAGTTGATGTAAGAAGCCTGTGTACGGTATGTATGGTGGATAGTGCTATGGCCCTCGGCCTTATTGTATCGTAAAGCTTTCTGAGCTCCCCTTCTTTCTGGAAATCCTTGAGGGCAAGGCCTATGAAGAGTTTCATAACAGCGAGTTCTTTTTTGTCAGGCTCCCGTCGCAGATTTAGGACAACAACAAACCCGTAGATATTCTGTCCCTGCATTATAGGGATAGAAAGGCAGGGCTTGCCTCGCGAACCCTTAAAGACCTTTATCTCTTTTAAGAGACCAGGCTTTATGTCTTTCAGGCTATTTGGAATTTTTTTCCTGTATCGTTTTTTGGTTTCAAGAGGCGCGTATTCAGAATCAAAGAAGAGACAGTCTACTTTCCTGCCCACTATGTCAGAAAACGCCTCTTTAAACAGCTGTATAGCGCTAGAGCCGCAGAATCTTAAGAGAAATTCCTTTTTTTCTTTTCCGTTAGACTCGTTCATAAGGGTCGAATAATTTTTTATACTCGTCCAGGGCAAACCTGTCAGTCATCCCGGCCAGATAGTCACATACGACCCTGTAAAGGCCATACTTTTTTATCTTTTTCTGATCAGAAACAGGGAGCTGCTCTGGTTTTTCAATATAGACATTAAACAGCTCTGTAATAAAGCGCTTGGCCTTATTAGACATGCGCACGACCCGCACGTTCTTATATAGATTATCGCTTAAAAACGCGCGCAACGCCAGTCTTTTTTTCTGCATATCCCTGGAGAATGCTATCAGTTTCTCAGTGCGTGCCCTGACGTCAGACACACTTTTGATCCCGGTATCCTTAATATTTTTTTCTGAATTTTCCACCAGGTCTTTTATGTGCATATTTATAAGAGCCCTGATCGTCTGGTATCTTTGGATATTATCAGACATATCGTAGCATTTCTTTTTTATGCAAGAGGCGGCGTTTTTCCATAATTCTAACTTGGAGAGCTCCTTCTCTTCTATAAGACCTGAGGCTATGCCATCGTCTATATCGTGATTATCATAAGCGATCTCGTCAGCGACATCAACGACCTGGGTCTCCAGCGTCGCTGATTTTTCAGGCTCTAACTCTGCGAGCCTCTCTGCCCTGTCAAAAAGCGTAGTATGTTTATTTATGCCCTCCCTTACTTCCCATGACAGGTTAAGCCCAGGAAAATCCGGATACCTCTGCTCCAGTTCATCCACCACACGCAGTCCCTGGAGATTATGATCAAATCCGCCATTATCTTTCATCAAAAGGCTCAGAGTATCTTCTCCCGCGTGACCAAAAGGTGGGTGGCCGATGTCATGCGCAAGGGCAATGGCCTCGACAAGATCTTCGTTCAAGGCCAATTCTCTGGCGATCGAACGCGCGATCTGGCTCACTTCCAGTGTATGCGTAAGCCTTGTCCTGTAATAATCTCCTTCATGGTTTACAAAGACCTGCGTCTTATATTCAAGCTTGCGGAAGGCAATAGAATGTACGATCCTGTCTCTGTCCCTCTGATAGCAGGACCTGTACGGCGGCTTTTTTTCAGAGTGCTTTCTTCCCTTTGTGTTCTTGCTCTGCATTGCATAAGGAGCAAGAATTACCTTTTCCCGTTGTTCTATGTCCTTGCGTGTCAGCATGATTATTTAAGTAATTTGTGCAGTTCTTTCAGTGACTGCGGCAGTACCTTTGTGTTTGCGATAATGGGCATGAAGTTTGTATCGCCATCCCAGCGCGGCACAATATGAATATGGATATGACCCCTATAGCCCGCGCCCCCGACTTTGCCAGTATTGATACCTATATTAAAACCATGGGGTTTTAGCTTCTTTTCAAGCAAACGCTGCATGTCTTTTACCAGCTTCATCGTGTCCAGAAGCTCCGCGTCACTCAGTCCCTTTATGTCTTTTACGTGCCTGTAAGGACTTACCATTACATGTCCATTATTATAGGGATATATATTTAATATAGCAAATGAGTGCTTGGATCTTTTTACAACATAATCATCTTTATCCGGCCTGGACTTCAGACAAAATATGCAGCCTTTCTTTTTCTTAGCCTTCACAAACTCACTCCTCCACGGCGCCCATAATTTGTCCATGTCTACTCCTCTATGGATGTTACGAAGGTTACGGAAGGTTTCGGAATGTTACGTAAGGTTGCATTAAAAGCCTTGAAATCCATAGCTTTTGTAACCTTCCGCAACCTTCTCTAACATTCCGTAACATTATGTAACCTCCATTTACAGTCTATGTATGTTAGCCTCTATCTTTCCATTGTCTATCTCAATAATTCCGTACGATCTATATGGGGCGCAGACAGTTTCTGTGGGGCTGCCGGGATTAAAAAATAAAACACCGTCTATGTATTCATTGGCAGGTTGGTGTGAATGGCCAAAGACTATAATGTCAGGCTTTTTCGCAAGAAACTCCTCTTTCATAATATCCTTGAGTTTTTCAGGATGACCATAACCATGCATCAGACATATCTTTTTACCAGCTACCTTGAGGATCTTTTTATCCCCTAAAGAAAAGAGCGTTTTTGTATGGTCCATGTTTCCAGATACAGCCTCTACCTTTGCTATCTGTTTGAGTGGTTCCAGTATGCTTATGTCTATCAGGTCGCCCGCATGAAGTATGAGATCGCATCCTTTAAGCGCTGCAAGAAGATCATCCGGTAATCTATCAGCTGCAACAGGTACATGCGTGTCAGATATAACGCCTATTCTCATATAGTAAGCACCTCCTGAAAATCCCAAATCCAAAACCGTGTTTGGGATTTGGAAATTGGGATTTATTTGGGATTTGGTAGTATTGGGATTTGGGATTTTTCATGTGTGTCAGTTACCCCACCTGCGGCTTCTCGTACAGTTCCATCAATACATTAAGGTCTTCCATGTTCCAAACCCAAAGCTTTGCATCTTTTGCCATGAGATACGCATTTTCATTTATGCCAGCGAGTGAAATAAGGATATTTCTATTTATCCTGTTTGCGCGAGATTTGGTTTTAGTGTTTTTTATGATCTCTGTTATCTCGGTCTCTGTTACGTGTTCTTTTTTAATAGTGCACAGCCATTTGAACCTGTTGTTCGCGGCAAGGATATTTATATTGCCAGGCACTTCAGTACTGGAACGCTCTACATCAGTAAACGATAGAAATTTATGTTTCTTCCCATTTAGCTGTATTACATCATTCTTGAACAGCCTAAAAAGATCTACGACCCTGGATGAAAGTTCTTTTTCGAATTCCTGTAAAAACATGCTTATCTTGGTCCTTATATCTTTTTTGAAATAACCCTCTTCCAGGAGTTCATCCAGGCTAAAAGATAAGATCCTTTTTAGATAGACAGACTGGAGCCAGAAAGAGAAAAGCCTGTCTTTAAATCTGTAAAACGAACCATTACGTACGATTATATCCATGTCAGCCAGCCTGCTTAATATTTTGGAGGCATCTCGCGCCTGCAGTCTGGATGAGGCAGCCATGTCAGCCTGTTTTTTATTTCCCGACGAAAGCGCGATGAGTAAGGCCGCGGTCTTTGACAGCAATTTACCGTCGGAGATCCTAAAGAAGAGGTTGGAAAACAGCTGGTTTATTACACCTGTTTTTTTAAACACGCTTTCTGTCAGCGCAAACTCTATAAGCTCAGTGTAACTATCAGGAGAGATCTTTCTGGAAAAAACACCTTTTTCCATCTCGTCACACAGCACCTGCATATAAAAAGGTTTATTTCCTGTAAAGGTGGCAACGAAATCCATGTACACCTGAGGCAGTGTTACACCGCGCATCTTATCCTGCAGAAAAGAGCGCGACATATTCATATCAAAAGGCGAGAGGATCATCTTTTCAAAGTTTCCAAAAAGGAGAGCCAGTTTTTCGCTGAATATACGCTGAGAGATCGTTGCCTTAGAACTGAGCAAAAGATACATGGTGTCTTTCTGCAGCATGATCTTTTTGGCAAGCGTGGCATAAGGGTGCTTCAAATCAAAGTTACCAAGATTATGAAACTCGTCCAGTATAAGGAGGCATCTTTTTTTGCTTTCCTCTGATATCATGGCTGTAATGTCCAGCATAAAGGAATGTCCTTCGTCGAGCCTACCCTTATCTATGTCCTGGAGTACCCTTATGCATGTCTCAGCTGTCTTCGGGTGAGTCCTTTTTAAATCCTCTATCAAGAGCACTGTGTCATGAGGCGCTGTTAGCGTAGGATCTGATCGCATTAGCTGGAAAAGAGCTGATTTTATGAATCTCTTGGCGCAGAATTCAAACGGCTCTATCTTTATCTCGAGGTATATTGGGATAATACTCTCCTTTTTTATTTGCTCTGAAGATAAGATATCTTTTATAAGAGAGGTCTTTCCTATGGAGGGTTCGCCTATAATGGCTATATTCTGCCTGTAGCCTTCGGAAAAAGAATTCACGCGACGTATGATAGCCTCGATTATGTCTGGTCTATTGTAAGACATGTTCTATTCCCTCTCGAATTCAATAAACTTACAGCTCTTGGTGTCAACAAATAAGACCTTTGCTTTTTTTGTCAATGCAAGGCTCAGGCCCATCAGGTTAAAACAGTTCTTGCCTGTGACCTCTTTTTTTATGGTATAGCAATGCTCAGGGTTATGCGCGTTGCGCGCAGCCTGAAAATCTGACGAGCAATTTATCCTGACCTTTACCTTTTCCTTGCAGTCCGAACACTCGACCAATGCATAAAAGGCGTTCTTTGGACTTTTCGGAAGCAAGTTTTTAACAAATTTCTTAATAGTCTTCATTATAATTAAGGACCCTCGACGCGCTTAATAATGTTCCTATTCGTCACATTATTAAACTTGCTCGGGATCAAATTCGCCTTCGGCGGATTTGGAGCGGGTAAGGGGAATCGAACCCCTGCTGCGAGCTTGGGAAGCTCGTGTTCTACCATTGAACTACACCCGCCTACGTTCAAATAGAGCTATTCTTCGCAGTATACTTCGGCGGGCAAGCCCGCCTGCACATACGATTTACCACCCGTAGCATGCTGCGAAGATTAACCGCATGTGAGCGAAGGGTGGCGGGCAAGCCCGCCACCCTTAAGTCGTAGTTAATTTTAAAAATTTGTTATGTCTCGATTTTATGTCTTTTTTATTTAACTTTAAGAATCTATTGACGCTGAAATCCTCGACAGTGAATGATGCCATTGTAGCGCCATATGCAAGAGCGCCTCTTACAGTTTTCGTATCTATCTTGTTCATTTTTGCTATATAGCCCATGAATCCCCCGGCAAATGTATCTCCTGCCCCAGTAGGGTCACATACATCTTCTATCGGGTATGCCGGGATCAAAAGCGCTGAGGCATTCTTACAGAACAATGCCGCGCCATACTCGCCCCTTTTTATTATCGCGAATCTTGGACCGAGCGAAAGCAGGTACTTTCCTGCCTTTATAATGTTTGACTCGCCAGAAAGAAGCCTGGCCTCAGTGTCATTTAAAAATATAGCTGATGTCTTGCGTATGGTTTTCTTTAATGTCTTACCTTTGCTCTGGATCCAATGATTCATGGAATCGCAGCCTGTAAATCGTTGATCCTTTAGCGATTTCAAGATAAATAACTGGAGGTCAGGATCTATATTGGCCAGAAATACATAAGGACTTTTTTTATACTCATCAGGTATCACAGGCTTAAAATCCGCGAATACATTTAGCTGTGTATCTATTGTCTTTGCGCAATTTAAATCATCCACATACGAGCCTTCCCATCGAAATGTCCTGCCCTTTTTTGTTTCCAGGCCTGACAGATCCACGCCGAATGATCTTATAAGCTTCTTATGCTTAAGGGGAAAATCTTTTCCTACAGTAGCAACAAGATTCACGCCACTAAAAAAACTGGCGCTTACTGAAAAATAGGTAGCTGAACCACCGAGCACCTCTTTTGACCTGGCTTGAGGCGTAGTAATGGTATCAAGCGCTACAGAGCCTATTACAAGTATTTTGCTCATTAAAAATATTTCTCCATTGTTTTCATGGAACAATAGTTACTGCACATCGTGCACACGTCTTTATTCTTTGGCATGGATGATTTCCTGTAACGGGTCGATTTTACAGGGTCTATGGATTTCTTTATCTGGGCCTTCCAGTTTCTTGTTGAGCGGTGTTTTGACATTTCTCTATCCCAGTTCAATGCACCTGGTACCCTCTTTGCTATATCAGCTGCGTGCGCGGCGATCCTGGAGGCTATGACCCCGTCTTTTATGTCATTTTCATCAGGTATCCTCAAATGTTCTGATGGCGTGACATAACAAAGAAAATCCGCGCCGTAAAATGCGGCAAGCGCGCCTCCGATAGCGCCTACTATATGGTCATAACCTGGCGCAATATCTGTTACAAGCGGGCCCAGCACGTAAAATGGCGCGTTATTGCACAGCTTTTTCTCTATGACTACATTTGACTCTATCTGATCTATTGGTACATGGCCAGGGCCTTCAATGATCACCTGGACATTGTTTTGCCTGGCCTTTTCCGCGAGCTCGCCAAGCGTAATAAGTTCCTGTATCTGAGGTCTGTCAGTCGCATCCACTATCGACCCTGGCCTCATGCCATCGCCAAGACTCAGTGTTATGTCGTATTTCTTTGCTATCCTGATTATCTCGTCAAAATATTCATAGAGAGGATTTTCTTTTTTATTCAGCATCATCCATTCGACCAGGATAGAGCCGCCTCTTGACACAACGCTGATCAGTCTTTTCTGTTTCTTCAGGCGGCTTACCGCGCTCCGCGTTACGCCACAGTGAACTGTAAAAAAATCCACGCCATCAGCTGCCTGTTCTTCAAAGGTCTCGAGAATATCCTCTTTTGACATGCGCGAGACAGCGCCTCTTTTTTTATGCGCCTTTATAGCTGCTTCATATATAGGTACAGTACCTACTGGTACGCTTGAAGCCTTTATGATCGCTTTCCGGATCTTTCTTAGATTTCCACCTGTACTCAGGTCCATGACTGCGTCCGCGCCATACTCTATCGCAATACGCACTTTTTTTACTTCCCTCTTTATATCTGCGTCATCCTGCGATGTGCCGAGGTTTGCGTTTATCTTTGTACGCAGGCCTTCGCCAACAGCGCACGGGGCTATTTTTCTCTTTGAATTTTTAATGAGGGCAATACGGCCCTGCCTGATGCGTTTCCTCAATTCATCAAGGCCCATACTCTCGTTTTTAGAGACTTGTTTTATTAGATCTTTTTTCGATATTGTAGGCATCGAATCTTAGCTTTCTGTATTTGCGGCTTGTGTCCTGGTCCAGGATCTTGCAGCACTCTTCCATGACCCTGAGGGACTCTTTCACGCGTTGAATATTAGACATAAATATGTCCTGGATGTCTGTACCTTTTTGCTTTTCAAAATCCTCGAATTTCACCGGATCCTTCTTTGTGTCTCTTGCCTTAACGAGTTGCCTGAGTGCCAATCTCTTTGAAGAGAGCATCGCCTCTGTTGCAGAGTGACGCATGGCCTTCAAGGATCTCGAGATCTTTTTATCTGCCACTACAAATCTCGCTATATCCTCGCATACCCTCAGACCTTCCCGTGTCCTGTTTAGATTTGCATCGATGATCTTTAAAAGTTCTTGATTCATGAGGATCTTATTTTTTTGATCAACTTCCTTGTGGAAAACCCTTTTATATAGGGCAGGCTTTTTACGAGGCCACCTAAGGATTGAACAAAATCTCCTCCTACGATATCTTTTGCCTTCCAGTCCCCGCCTTTTACCAAAATCTTTGGCTTTATTGCCTTTATCAGATTTAATGGCGTGAGGCTGTTGAATATTACAATAAAATCCACACATGCAAGCGCTGAAAGCACCTTTGCCCTGTTTTTCTGAGCATTTACGGGTCTTTTTCTGCCTTTTAGCTTTCTTACAGAACTGTCGCTATTCAGTCCCACCACCAGGATGTCTCCTAAGGACCTTGCCTTTTGCAAATAAGCAACATGTCCCACATGCAGGATATCAAAGCATCCGTTGGTAAAAACAATTCTTTTTTTACCTTTAGATTTTTTTAACGCCTTTATTACTTCAGGCAGGTTTTTTATTTTATTACAAAGCATCTTCTATTATCTCGCAGACAATGTGTCCGATTATGCTATGGGACTCCTGGATACGCGGAGTACTGTTTGAAGGCACGTTCACAGAGACATCAGCTATCTCTACAAGCGCTCCTTTTGATTTTCCTATGAGCACAGCTGTTTTCATATTCATCTTCGAGGCCTTTTCTATCGCGCGTATTACATTTTTTGATTTGCCGCTGGTCGATATACCCAGGGCCATGTCTCCTTCTTTTCCAAGTGCCTCTACCTGTCTTTCGAATATAGCTTCAAAACCATAGTCGTTTCCAAGCGCAGTCAGTGTAGAGACGTTGGTGCTTAAGGCTATTGCTGGCAGGGCCTCTCTCTCTTTGCGAAACCTGCCCACCAGCTCTGCTGTAATGTGAATACTGTCAGCGGCGCTGCCGCCATTGCCAAATATAAGGATCTTGTTGCCCGACTTTACTGTAGCAAGCATCATCCTGGCAAGCGCCTCTATGTTACTGACCTGCGTCTTAATGAGCGCGTTCTTGACCTCAATATCCTCTTTTATTAACTCTATTATCTTCTTTTTCATATCAAACCTCCTAAAGTAGACAAAACAGACAGTGTCTGTTTTGTCTACTTTAGCCAAAGAAGATCTTGGCGATGTTGTATAGTTCCATGTCAACAGTCTTTAGCTTGGCTACAGCAGCTTCTAATGAAACGCCCTTTACCTGGTTGCCTTGTAATGCAGCCATCTTGCCATAATCCTTTTTTAGCACCAGCTCCATTGCTTTTATGCCGAAACGTGTGCCAAGCACTCTGTCAAAGGCAGTGGGCGTACCACCCCTTTGTAAGTGGCCAAGCACTGTGACTCTTGTTTCAAAACCTGTATTTTTCTCTATTGCTTCACCTAATGCATGGCCTATGCCGCCCAGGCGTATATGGCCAAACGCATCTAACTTTTCCTCTTGCTTGACAAGTTTACCCTGCTTAAACTTCGCGCCTTCTGCCACTACAACAATGCTGAAGCTCTTGCCCCTAGCGTGGCGCTTCTTTAAAAGAGCGCATACCTCATCCATATCTATTGGAAGCTCTGGTATCAAAATAATATCAGCGCCTCCTGCTAATCCAGACTCTACAGCAATCCAGCCTGCGTGCCTGCCCATTACCTCGACTACCATGATCCTGTTATGTGACTCGGCTGTAGTGTGCAGCCTGTCAATGGCCTCAGTGGCAATATTTATTGCAGTATCAAACCCAAACGTTACATCTGTGCCTGAAAGATCATTGTCAATGGTCTTTGGCGCGCCAACTACACTCAGCCCTTCTTTGTGTAACTTTGATGCTACGCCAAGCGTATCCTCGCCGCCAATGACTATTAGCGCCTCCAGCCCCATTTTTTTAAAATTCGCTTTTACCTTTTCTACATCCCCTTGTTTTTTATAAGGATTTGTCCTTGAGGTGCCAAGTATTGTGCCGCCTTTTGGCAATATCCCAGAAACAGACTTAAGGTCTAATTTTTCAGTATTGTTTTCTACTAATCCTTTCCATCCATTCTTTATACCTATTACTTCATACCCTTCTTTGAGCGCAAGCCTCACAACTGCCCTGATCACTGAATTTAACCCAGGACAATCCCCTCCTCCTGTTAATACACCAACCCTCTTTGTCATTTCAACCTCCGTATAGCAATTAAATCCCAAATCCCAATAATACCAATACTACCAAATAAATCCCAATTTCAAAATCCCAAACATGGTTTTGGATTTGGGATTTTGGATTTATTTGGGATTTGGTAGTATTTGGATTTTGGATTTTTCCATTGTTTGGTTATTTCGCGTTCCCCATCAATATTTAATTTCGCCTTTAAAACCGCTTTCAGCAGCGTCCTGTGTTTCTTGTTTTGATTGTTTTTTATCTTTTCGCTTATCTCGCTGCGCTATCTTTGAGACATGGACCTTTATCGTAACCTTTTCTTCCAGGCCAAGCATCTCCTGCAGCCGTATGCGAATAGCGCCCTGTACCTTCTCAGTAGTCTCTGGTATGTTCACATCAGAATAAAGCACGACCCTTGCGGTTACGAGGACTCCATTACGGCCTACAGATATGTTTGATCTTATATCTCTTATCTCAGGTATCCTGTGCGTAAGTTTCTTTACGTAGTCTTCTATTGCTGACAAAGAGAGCGTCACCTGTCCATCCGGGTTCTCAAAGGCAATGGCCTTGTTTTTACGCAATTTTCCTATGGATAGCTGCGCGATCGATATATTGACGAGTATCAATGCCGCGCCTGTCAATGCCATGCCCATTCTTAGATTTTCTGTCTGCGAGAGGTATTCGATCGCACTCAGCACTGAATCAAGAGAAGCGGTTCGAAGAGACAGCGCTATAAGCACTCCTCCTATGATAGAAAAAAACAGTGTATAAATAAAGATTGCGAGGATATTAAAAATTCTCATGGTTTACCTCCGCGGGTTATCCGCCAAATTTTAATTTCTCTACGTAATCTGTTGCAAAATCTCCCCGTAAAAACAGCGCGTCATTCATTACATGCTTATGGAACGGGATGGTGGTCTTTGTCGGCGAGATTAAAAATTCGTCCAGCGAACGCCTCATTACCTTTATCGCCTCTTGTCTATTTTTGCCATAGGTGATGATCTTGGCTATCATAGAATCGTAATAAGGCGGTATGGTATAGCCTGAATATACGTGCGAATCTACTCTCACGCCAGGGCCGCCTGCTGGCAAAAATATCTCTATCTTGCCAGGACACGGCATAAAATCTTTCTCGCTGTCCTCGGCATTTATCCTGCATTCTATGGCAACACCTTTCACCTTTACATCGTCCTGCTTGTAAGCGAGTTTCATGCCAGAAGCGATCTTTATCTGTTCTTTTACTATATCTATGCCTGTTACCATTTCTGTTACCGGGTGCTCGACCTGGATCCTTGTATTCACTTCCAGAAAATAAAAATTCTCGTATCTGTCAAGCAGGAATTCTACTGTGCCGGCATTCAGGTAATTACATGCCTTTGCCGCTTTAATGGCCATGTCACCTATCTTTTTCCTTAATTTAGAATCCATGGCTGGCGAAGGCGATTCTTCTATTAGTTTTTGATGCCGCCTCTGTATAGTGCAATCTCTTTCCCCGAGATGTATCGTATGGCCGTGCCTGTCAGCCAGGATCTGGACCTCAACGTGCCTGGGTCTTTCTATATACTTTTCTAAATATACGTCTGGATTCCCGAATGCTGCCTCTGCCTCTTGTTGGGCAGTCATGAGCGCGCTCACGAGCCGCACATCATTATGACAAACTCTCATGCCTTTGCCGCCGCCTCCTGCAGAGGCCTTGATTATAACCGGGTATTTCAACCTCTTGGCTATTTTTATAGCATCTTCTTTTGTTTTTATAATATCTTTACTGCCTGGTATGACAGGTATACCTATCTTTTGCATGGTCTGGCGCGCAGTCATTTTATCGCCGAGAAGCCGCATATTTTCAGGCGTAGGGCCAATAAAGGTAATGTCACATGAGTCGCATATCTCAGCAAAGTGCGCGTTTTCAGCTAGAAAGCCATAGCCTGGATGTATTGCATCAACATCTGTGATCTCAGCAGCGCTTATGATAGCAGGGATATTCAGATAGCTTTCTGTGGGCGATGTAGAGCCTATACACACAGCCTCATCCGCTAATCTTGTATGCAGAGATTCCGTGTCAGCTTCTGAATAGACAGCTACTGTGCGAATGTCCATTTCCTTGCATGCGCGGATCACTCTTATCGCTATTTCACCCCGATTGGCTATTAATATCTTAGAAAACATAGGCAGAAATCCCAATACTACCAATAATACCAATACTACCAAATAAATCCAAAATCCCAAATCCCAAAACATGTTTGGGATTTTTCATTATGTCGGTTCCACCATGAACAGCGCTTGTCCGTATTCAACTGGTTCAGCATTTTCTACCAGCACTTCGACTACTTCACCCTTTACCTCTGACTTTATTTCATTCATCAGCTTCATCGCTTCTATAATGCATACTACCTCGCCAACAGCCACGACCTTGCCTATTTCCACGTAGGGCTTTGCATCAGGCGAGGACGATCTGTAAAAGGTGCCTACCATGGGTGTCTTTATGGCTGTGAGTTTCCTGGCTAATTCTTCTTTTGCTGCCGCGCCTTGATCTGGCCTGATAGTCTGCACTGTCCTTGCTGCGCTCGGATCTTCAGTGATCGCCTCAAAGTTTCCGGAAGGCGATTTCCTAAGTTTTATCCTCGTGCCTTCCCGTTCGATCTCCAGCTCGGAAAGCCCATTCTCATTCATTAAGTTGATCAACTCTTTGATCTCTTTTAGGTTCATGATTGACCTCTGTTTTTGTCACACTAAAGTGTGACCTACAATGTGAATGATTACGCCCGGCCTAAGTATTTTTTTGTCCTGGTATCTACGAGGATAGTCTCCCCTTCATTTATAAAAAGCGGTACAAGAACAGTCATGCCAGTCTCTGTTTTTGCGGGCTTTGTCCCTGCCCTGGATGTATCGCCTCTTATCCCCGGCTCAGTGGATACTATTTTTAATTCAATAGAAGTAGGCAGTTCCAATGACAGGACATTTCCTTTGTGGACCAGCGCGGTTACCTCCAGATTTTCCTTTAGATAATTTACTGCGTCGCCAAGCTGGTCGCTATGAAGAGACATCTGATCATATGTCTCATGGTCCATGAACTCGTATATATCTTTTGACTGGTAAAGGAACTGTAAGTTCTTTTTCTCTATGTAGGCGAGCTCGAATTTTTCATTGGGCCTGAATGTCCTGTCTATAACAGCTCCTGTCTTTATATTCTTTAATTTTACACGCATGAATGCCCCGCCTTTTCCAGGCTTCACGTGTTTACCGTCTACGATAAAATAGAGTATCCCTCCCATTTCTATGCTCAGTCCGTTTTTTATCTGATTAAGTGATATACTCATAACCCCTTTTTACAATCTGATGTTAATACCTTGCACCCATTTTTAGTAACCAGTACGACATCCTCTATTCTGATGCCTCCCCAGCCAGTCATGTAGATCCCAGGCTCCACTGTTATGACCATATTTTCCTTTAATGTTATATTGCTGTTCTTAGAAATACTCGGGCCTTCATGTGTCTCCAGGCCTATGCCATGACCCAGGCCATGGATAAAATATCTACCCAGGCCTTTCTTTGATATATATTGCCTAGATATATTATCTATATAGTTAGCCTTGATGCCTGGCCTGATCTTTTCAATGGCCCTTTTCTGCGCTGCCAGAACAATATTATAAATACGCAGACACTTGCGGTCAATTCTACCTAAAAAAACCGTTCTTGTCAAGTCGGAATTATATCCGTAATTCATTGCGCCCAAATCTATTACGACCATTTCTCCTTCTTTGATTTTCTTGGACGAAGGGACTGCGTGCGGCATAGAAGCATTTCTCCCAGACGCGATTATTATATCAAAATCAGCCCTTTTCTTCCCCTTCTTTATTATGTATTGCTCTACTTTATCTTTGACTGATCTCTCGCTGATGCCTGGCACTATGCATCTTATCGCGTAGTTCATTATGTCGCAGCCATCCTTGCATGCCTTTTTAATATGCCTTAACTCGTCGCTGTCTTTGAGTATCCTGAGCGATTCCACGATGCCTTTTTTTGAGCGAATCCTTTTTAGATGCGCGGGGATGGCCCCATTTTTAACGAGGTAGGTTTTTTTATGAGATACGAAAAAGACAACACCCCTATCTCTTGTGCCAGTAAGGTAGGTTATGTTTTGCCTTTTTTTAATCCGTAATGAGTCGAGAGAGTTTGATTCCAGCAGCCTTATTAACTTGCGCCGCCTGTTTATATAATTCATAGATAAATATCCAATGCCCAATTACCAATGACCAATAAATTCCCAATTACCAATTTCCAATTGGTCATTGTACTGCGTGTTATTTCTTCTTTGCTAATTTAATCGCTGCCTCAAGGCCATACAGGTAACTATCCATGCCAAAGCCTGATATCTGGCCTTTTACCACAGAGGCAGTAAGTGAGATATGCCTAAAATCCTCTCTTGCGTATATATTTGAAAGGTGTACCTCTATAGCTGGGATCCCGGTAGCCAATATTGCGTCTCGGATCGCAATGCTCGTATACGTATAGGCCGCGGGATTAATAAGCAGTACCTTGTATTTCTTCTTGGCTTTGCCTATCTTATCAACGATCTCGCCCTCGTGATTTGACTGGAAGATGTCCAGACTCACGCCCTTTTTCTTGGCAATCAAGCGAAGTTTTTTATTGATCTCTTCTATCGTGACCACGCCGTAAATACCCGGCTCTCTCTTGCCCAATAGATTCAGATTCGGACCATGGATAACTAATATTTTTGTCATTGCAACCTCCCTACTTGTTGCTCTTTTACCTCTATTGGATATAGTAAGTTTAATAAACCCCCGATGATGCTATATATGATGATCACGCCCAGCCATAAAATAGACACGGCAAAGGCAGCATCTGTACCAATATCCCCTTTCAAAAAATAGACAAAGGCCCCTTCCCTGACACCCAGCCCGTTCAAAGAAGGCAGCATGCTGATGGCCCAGACAAGAGGCACGATAAGAAACAACTTGACCAGAGGGACATTGCCGCCTAAAAATAACACAAAAAAATAGACACTCAATATGGCCCCTGCCTGGCCCAAAAAGGATATCAGAAGCGCCTTTGTCAGTATCTTTGGTGAACTCTTGTAGAGACTGATGGCATCGCGTAATTTTGAGATATGTGCCATTATCTTAGTCACTATGCCTGGCTTTGCGGATCCGGTGTTATCTGCCCCGGCTTTTTTATTCAATAAAATGCCGACCACTACTATCGCTATGCCTGACATGCCGATGACAGCCCAAAAGATCCTGTCGTTTTTAAATTTATCCCCCATAAAAATAATGCCGGTCAATGTGATGAATAATAGCGCGACGACCCCGCACAGCCTGTCAGCCAGCACTGCCGCATATGAACCTACTTTATTATGCGTCTTTTTAGAGGCATAATATGCCTTTACTATGTCTCCACCTACAGCTGTCGGCAGGAAATTATTGAAGAAATACCCTATGTACGTCAGATAGAGAAAATCTTTCATGGACAGGAATATCTTTTGGCCTGTCATCAAGATCTTAAGCCTGTAGGCCAGAATCGGTGAAAGAGGTATACTGACACATAGCGCTAGTATCAGAAACATCTTGTTTGATCTTTTTATGATGTCTAAAATATTGCCTATATCGCCCCGCATCATCCACAATAGTCCTGCCAAAAGTCCAAAACTTATCAAAAATCTTATGAAAAACGATATTTTACTTTTATTTATCATAATAACTTCCTCTTCCTCTTGTAGGCCAGGTTTAAACCTGGCCTACAAGAGGGGGTTACCACAATAGTAATCCCCCGTAGCCCACAACAGATGTATAATCGCCAGAGATATCCCCGCTTGTCTGATACTTTACGAGTCCGGCCTTTTCAGCGCCTAGATTTTTACATACGCTTATAAGAGTGCATGTCGGCGCAACTCCGCACATCGATATGTTAAGCTCTTTTACGACCTGAAAGAGCCTCTCCTCATCGAGCGCCAGTATGGCATTTATGGCGAGCCTGTCTTTTTCCTCCGCGCTATCTCTTGATTCATAGTGCGTAAAATCCGTACTCGCTATAAAAATAGCGGATCTCCCTATCTTTTTAAATCCTTCTGCTATTTCCTTTCCTATCTGCTGATATTGTGCGAGATCCCCCTGAGAGATAGTTATGGGCACTATTTTTATGTCCTTTTTCAGATACTGCAAAAAAGGCACCTCTACTTCTATGGAATGCTCATTTAAATGCGAAGCGCTGTCCTCTTTTAGAAGCGTACTTCCTTTTAATATAGACTCTGCGATCTCAGTATCTATCTTTGCCTCTCCCAAGGGGGTTTCCCATGTACCCTTGGTCATTATAGCAAATGGCTTTCCTGATCCAGTGTGGTTTGTCCCTAATATTATGGCTGTCTTTTTTAGCTCTACCTTTGATATCACAGCTCCCGCTACAGAACCAGAATAGATATAACCTGCGTGAGGCAGAATGGCACCTTTTATTTCCTGTTTTTCCGCCTCAAGATCTATCATCCCGGAAAGCATCTTATTTAGAGCTACTGTTGTCTGCGGATAGAACTGACCAGCTACGATAGGTTTTCTTCGCGTCACTTTCCCTCCAATATTAGAATGGCGTACCTATCCAGGGTCAAAAATCTTTTTGCCACTCTCTTAATGTCCTCTTTTGTGACGATATCTATGTTTTTGTTGTAGTTCTTGTAATTATCATAGCCCAGCCCGTAAAGTTCATCCAGAGAAACCCCGAAGATAAAACTCGCGTTAGTCTGCATTTCTATCTGGCGCATTGCCTTTAGATGATTTTTAGACTTCTGTATATCCTGTTCGGTGGCACCTTTTTTTACAAAACGAGCTGTTTCCCTGAGCATGATCTCCTTGACCTTATCGATATTTTTCTTTGAGGTAAGTGTATATAAAACTATATACCCCGGGTCTATGCCCAGGACATGAAACGCGCCAGTCGCATAAGAAAGTCCTTGTTTCCCTCTGATGCTTTTAAAGAGAATTCCTGACTGGCCGGAAAACATGTTCACCATGATCTCAAGGGCGAATCTATCTCTATTATAAATATCTGCGCCGCGGAAACCTACAAGCACTAAGGATTGCTCCTTGTCTGTCTCAACGAGCTGAGTCCTTTTTCTTCTTATTGGCGACTCTTTCTCAGGAGACCGAATTCTGCTGGTTCCAGACGTGATAGCTGAAAAGTATTGTTTTACCAGTCCTTCTATCTCGCTAGTATTACAATCACCTGATATCCCGAGGACCATATTGTCTGCGGAAGTAATACCTCTATGAAGATCTACAAGGTCTTGCCTTTCTAACCTGGTTACGCTATCAATAGTACCTATAGCCTGGAAACCATAGGGGTGCGTCTTAAAAAGAAGCTTCTTTAATAATCTGTGGCCATGGTTAAAGACTTGATTGTCCTGCATTTCTATTGCGGAAATAAGTTCTGTCTTTTCTCTTTTTAACTCATTTTCCGGAAAAGAAGGATTCATGCACAGCTCTGAGGTAAGGCTCAGCGCATCTTCAACGTGTTCCCTCAGGCATTTTACCAGGATACCTACGCTATTATTGCCAGAATACGCGCTGACAGCCATGCCCCTTGACTCATAAAATTTTACTATTTCCTCTCGAGGCATAGACGTGGTCCCGTCTATAAACATAGTGCTCGCGAGCCCTGAGACGCCATTATTCCCCTCTGTCTCGACCCTCACACCAGCCTTAAAAAGCAGAGAAATAGCTACTATTGGCAGTGTATGATCCTCGGAGATCAGAACAGGTAATTTATTTTCAAGGGTTATTTTCTTTATCTGCCTCTGTGTCTTCTGCAAACTATCTTCGGATTCAGATGCAAGCGCGTTCCCAGAGCCACTTATAATAGCTATAGTCATATTGTCCTTGGTCAAATACCTTTTAGCTGTCTGCTGTATTTCTTCCCGTGTTACTGCCTTGATACGCTCTATATAGAATTCAAAAAACTTAGGGTTCCCGGTAAGAAGTTCTGCTATGGCAAAGTCATTTGCCTGAGATTCTATGGTCTCTTTTTGGTAGATATATCCTGCGAGAAAATTATTCTTTGCCTTTAGAAGATCCTCGTCGCTCACGCCATTTTCTTTTACATCGTTTATGACCTTTAGTATCTCATCTATGGCATTTTCTGTTGCTTCTTCTTTTAGCACACTTGATACAACAAAAAGGCCTGGGTCTTTTGGCGTGTAATTATATGCGGTAATGGCAAGTACCAGCGACTGTTTTATCCTTAATTCCTCATTCAAGATCGAGCCCTCGCCATCTCCAAGAATAAAAGATAAAAGATCCATGGCATGCAGGTCATTATCCAGGAGTGATGTGGAATGAAACGCGATATTTAGATACGCCCCATCAATATCCAGGGACTCTTCGGAAATATTCTGCGCTATTTGCTGGGGCTCTTCAGGAAGGACAGTGGATCTATTTTTGCCTCTTGGGATGCCTCCAAAAAGATGCTCTATCTCCTTCAAAGTCTCTTCCTTTTCAATGTCACCGACAACTGCTATCACGATGTTCTCAGGCGTATAGTTGGTATTGAAAAAGTCGATGAGGTCATCTCTTCCTAACCTTCTAAAATTCTCCTTATAACCGATGACAGGTATTTTATAAGGATGGGTGATATATGCGCTGGAAAAGGTCAGCCTGGAGACCCGACGGCCAGGGTCATCCTTGCCAAGGTCCATCTCCCTTTCTATAACAGCCATTTCTTTCTTTAATTCCTTTTTGTCAAAGCTAGGTACGGTCAACATCTCTTTTAGTATGTCCAGGGCAATGTCTTTGTGTTCCTTGAGGATGGTTATCCTGTAGCCCGTATAGTCATAGGAGGTAAAGCCATCTATACTTCCTCCATATTGATGTAATGTATTCTCTATAGTGCCAGTGGGATATTTGGCAGTGCCCTTGAAAAGCATATGCTCTGTCAAATGGCTTATACCACTGCCAAGGTATTCTCCTTCCCAAGCTGAGCCAACGTCCACAAAAACAGAAAAGACCACAATAGGATTTCTGTGGTCTTCTTTAATAATGACCCTTAACCCGTTCTCAAGGGCCTTGGTGTCCTGGGCGCATACGCGAGACGCGCTAAAAATAAAAAATGCCAAGGTGATTATTTTGGCAATGCTTACCCTGTTACAAATATTTGATGAGTGTCGCATGAACCTTCCTTTGCCTCTCATTATAGCTATTATGTAACAGGGCCTATCTTGGTCTTTGTGATGTCTTGGCTGCTCTTAGTCTTTTCCTCTTTTTCTCGCTTGGTTTTTCGTAATGTTTACGCGCCTTTAGCTGTTTTAGAATGCCTTCGCGCTCTATCTTCTTCTTGAAACGCCTGAGCGCCCTTTCCAAGGGTTCACCTTGCCCTACCTCTATTCTCGACATTTATCCTCACCTCTTTTCCAAGTTTTAGCCTGTATTCTATCCAAAAACCCCTACCCTGTCAAGGACATTCCCTAAACAAGTCTTATCTTCTGTAGGCCAGGTTTAAACCTGGCCTACAGAAGGAGGATAAGCTTATTTTTCAGGGTCTTTCATCTCTTTTTTAAATGCCTTTATGCCTTTTCCCAGATTTCTGGCGATCTCTGGAAGCTTTGCTGCCCCGAAGATTAAAAGGCATATTACGAGAATTACGATAAGTTCCGGCATGCCTATACCAAACATAATGACCTCCGTCTTATTTAATCTTGCTTAGTATCTTTTCTATATCCACGTACTCTTCCACTAATCTCTCAGCTGTCTTTGTCTTTTCTTTGTCATCTGGTCGTATCTTTATGGCGAGATCATGTATTTCGGCAGCTGTGGCATAAGTATGTTTCTTGCTCATGAGAACTGGTATCTTTGCCTCTTCTATAAGCGTTGTGATCTTCTTATCAGGCACTATCCCACCTGTAAGCACTATGCCTGCGATAGAGACGTTCCTTTTTGGCCTTTTCAGGAGGTGCGCGCTGAGTAACGTCATCAGTATGTCCTCTCTGTCACCAGGCGTTATTAGAAGTGAGCCATTTTCAATATAATCCAGTGCCGCGTGCGGCTGCATCGCGCCTACCAGGATATTTTGGACTTTATTGTGCATGCCGACCTTTTTTGAAATGAGCTTAATGCCTGTCTCTTCCATGATATGCTTTATCGTGGGTCTGGACAATGAGGATGTGTATGGTATAACACCCAGCACATCGATCCCTCTTTTTCCAAGGCCAATCTTTACTATTCTTTTTACCTTTTTATACTTAGACGGTAGAACCTTGTTTACGATAACACCTATGACATCAACGCCTTCCTTTTCAAATAAGGCCATGTTTAGCTCTATCTCATCAATCGGCCTTCCTATCCCGCCTGCTGTTACAAGTATCACCTTTGCGCCTAAAAGATTTGCCACCCTTGCGTTCGAGAGGTCAAAGACAGAACCTACGCCAGCATGACCTGTGCCTTCGATGACAACAAGCTCTTTTTTCTTTGATACGCGTTCGAATGAGTCGATTATGTTGCTGACCAGTTTTTCATGGCCGCCTTTTTTTATATATTTTTCCGTAAAGCCCTTTTCAATGGCTATGGGGCTCATGTCTTTTAAGCGACATTTTGTGCCGCACACCTTTTCGATCAGCACAGAATCTTCGTCAGCCTTAAACCCGTCTTCAATAACATATCTCTGACCAACAGGTTTTATAAAACCAACACTCCTGAATCTTTTCTTAAACGCGTTTATAAGTCCCAGGGATATCGTGGTCTTACCGTCATTCTGCTTTGTAGCGGCTATAAATATCTTACCTTTTGTCATTTCTTCTCCCACCTCAATAGCTCTATTACTTTTGCCAGGGTACTGCCTTCGTCTATTTCTTTTCTTACGCGATTTTCCATTTCAAGGACATTCATGGCCCTATTTGCTATTTCCAATGCCTTTTGTGCCGGGATTACGACCACGCCATCGTCATCGCCTACTATATAATCTTCACTAAAGACCTTTGTGTCGCTGATGTTAACAGGTATGCCAATTTCTCCAAAACCTTTTGGCTCTCCGGCAGATGGCGAAGCGAGCTTACTAAACGCGGGAAAGCCAAGTTTTCTTATCTCTCCTACATCCCTTATCGCTCCGTCAATAACAACACCTGCTATTTTTTTCTGCATAGCGCCATGCGTTGCCAGCTCCCCCCATACAGCAGGTCCGACTCCACCAGCATCGATCACAATGACCTGGCCAGGCTCTGCAATGTCAATGGCCTCGACTGTCTTTGCCCAGTCACCAGGATATGTCCTGACTGTAAGAGCTCTTCCGAACATCTTTACGTCTGGCGTAATTGCTTTTAAAAACTTTAGGTCTCCTGTGCGGTGCATCGCATCTGAAATATTTGCAGTCGAGACCTTAGCCAGGACCTTTTCTATATCTTTTTCAGAGACTCGCTTGAATAATTCTGTTTTGACCTTTTTCATTGTCTGTAGTGATTTTTTTATATCAGCTGTGGCCTTTTTTGCGTTTTTAGATTTATTGATAGCTCCTCCGACTACGACTATAGACGCGCCTGATTTTACTGCTAAAGGTGCTGTTTCAGAATTTATGCCACCCGCAACAGCTATTTGCGTATTTATCTTTTTTGAGATCTTCTTAAGCTGACTAAACGGGTCTTTTGCCTTCATCTGGTCATCAATGGCGCAGTGGATCCCGATGTAGTCTACGCCGAGCGCCTCTATCTCTTTTGCTCTTTTTTCAGGGTCTTTTATTGCAATCAGGTCTGCCTGGATCTTTGCGCCATAATTATGCGCTGCCTCAACGCATTCTTTTATGGTCGAGTCGCTGGCAGCGCCGAGCACACATACTATGTTCGCGCCTGCCTTTGCCGCGATCTCCACTTCTGTGCGGCCAGCATCCATTATCTTCATGTCAGCCACTATGATCTTTTTCGGAAATTTCTCGCGCAGCTTGCGGACAGCATTTAATCCTTCGCTCTTTATCAGAGGCGTGCCTGCCTCTATCCAATCTACGCCACCTGCTACAGCCTCTTCAGCGCATTTCATGGCGCGGGAAAGATTAACAAAATCTAATGCGACCTGTAATATCGGTTTCATTTATTCTCCTAGGAAGGAGGCGAAACCTCCGCACATCAATGATGTGCGGAGGTTTCGCCTCCTTCGTCTATTCACCCATTATTTGAACCAATAATTCACGCGAACGTGGTCTATTGTCAAAATCTATGAATATGATCTGTTGCCACGTGCCAAGCTGCATCTGGCCATTGACAAAAGGAACTGAGATACTGGGACCTAGAAACGATGCCCTTACGTGCGCATAGCCATTTCCATCATGCCATCTCACGTTGTGTTCGTAGTGGCTGGATTTCGGCGCTATTTTTTCAAAATAATCTTTAAGGTCTTGCACTAACCCTGGTTCGTATTCCACTGTAGTAAGTCCGCCTGTTGAACCAGACACAAATACAGTAACAATGCCAGAGCCTAATTTGGACTTAGATAGGGCACTGGCCACTTGAGCAGTTATGTCAATAATATCCGTGTCACCTTTAGTGCTAAGTTTTATCTTTTTAGTAACGACTGACATGTTTTACCCTGTCTGACCTCGTAGGTCGGATTTAAATCCGACCTACGAGGTCTAATAATTTATTTCTTCCTATATGCGTTGAGGAATGAGTCGCAGTAGAGCTGCTTTTCCATGAGTAGCTCTGCTGTTATCGCAGCGTCTACTAGTTCTTTGTCTGTGGCGTCCATGATAGCTGCGTCAAGGCCGTTGGCTATTGCCATTGCTAGAAATGTCCTGTTAATGATGCTTTTACATTGAGAAGGCGCGCCCTGTGAAACATTGGAAAGGCCAAGTATGGTCTTTGGCGCGGGATCTGCGAGCATCTTTGACTCTCGTATAGTCCTTAGCACCTCTTTTGCATGCACCTGCGCAACGTTTACAGGGAGTATCACAGCATCCAGGTATAGATCTGACAGGTTAATGCCATGCTCCATGGCAGATGCTACGATCTTCATGCCGAGCTCGAGCCTGCCTTCGGTATCCTTTGGTATGCCTGCTTTGTCCATGGTCAAGCCTATGACTGAGGCATTGTATTTTTTTGCTAGAGTAAACAGCGAATCCATTTTATCCTGGTTGGCGTTTACGGAATTTATTATGGGTTTTGATTTACATGCTGATAGACCGGCTTCCATTACATCTTTTTTTGTTGTATCAATCGCAAGTGGCGCATCGCTGACTTCGGTAATGGTTTTTACAAGCCACTCCATTGCCTCTTTTGGGTTGTCTGATGATGGGCCAACATTTACATCAAGCGCGCTTGCGCCAGCTGAAGTCTGCTTTTTCGCAAGGTCCTGTATTACAGATTTATCTTTTTTCTGTATTGCCTGCGCCACATCCTTAAACATCCCGTTGATTCGCTCACCGATAATAAACATGTTAAGCTCCTGTGTTCTGTGTAATGTGTAAGGTGTAAGGTGTAATGTAACCGGGATAGCTTGGTACATTACACATTAAACATTACACCTTACACAAGTCCTGTATGATCTTTTTAGTCTCCTCAACCGCCCGAGGATGGTTCATGACAAGGATGTCTGAACCTGCATTGAGATACGCTACAGCAGTGGCTGTCTCATACAATGCACCCCTGTCTTTGCTAGGTCCCCAGTCTTTCGCAGCCTCGTCGCCAGTCTTTGCCTCTTTAGTACGCCAGACCTCTTGCCCCACAAAATTTATGAGAGGCATTGAAAGCATCTTGTCGCCTGATAGACCAGCAAGCCGCGTCCTTTCCATTATTGAATAAGTGTATTCCAGGCCATAGCCCAGCGCGCCTGTTGCGTGATGAATCACTATTTTATCCTGCGGGAATTGCATATCGCAGATAAGTATGTTCAGCTGCTTTGCAATATTTATGTCAATCGGTGCCTCAGAAATAATAGCATGACCTCCGCTCAAGCACGCTGCGGTCAGGGTCTTGTAATTTTCCTGTGTCGCAATACCAAAAAGACAGTTTTTGCCTTTTGCAACATCTGTGCAATGTACCATTACGTCGCTATCCTTTTGTGCAGTCCCGCTGCCTATTACAATAAGCGGCACATCCACAGCCTTTAAGATGTTTTCCAGTGTCTTGCCGGCATCTTGCCCAGAGGCGTTTTTCGTATCCGGGTGCGCGCTTGCAAGGCGAAGACATATCAAATCTGCTGAGAATTTCTCTACACAGAGCTTTGCCCATGCAACTGGATCCTTTAACGCAGCGCCGAAATTAGCCTTTAAGTCCTCTGGCCACTCAGGCGGCTCCATATCCCACACCTCCATTGCCACCTTAGGGGAATTCGGACATTTATCCTCACCTTTTATGAAAAATATACCCGTCTCCCCACCAACAGTAACCCTTGTCCCTTGTCCCTTGTCACTTGTCACTCCCAGCGCAACCTCACTTATTGTGTCCTGCCATTTTTCAATTACCCTGTCCATACTGTCTCCTTAAGTTCAAATTCTATTGTCTCTGGTATTTTTTCACCTGTCTCACTTATTTTTTGTATCTCTTCCTGAAAAGGAATATGACATTCTACAGTTAAGCCAGAATTATTTATTAGTTCCTGACTTTTCTTCTCAATAGTCCCTTTTGACTTATTTATAATGAGCGAGGCGCTTTTTACCTTTAGGCCAGCCTTTTTTGCAGTTTCGAATGCGTTTATAGCTGATCGTACACCAACTGCGGTTGTGTCGCTGACCAATAAAAGCTTATCTACGCGATCTGCTGTACGCCGGCTAAGGTGTTCCATGCCAGCTTCGTTGTCTATCACGATATATTTATAATTCTTACCGAGTTTTGACAGGTATTCTCTCAGGATATTGTTTATGGCGCAATAACAGCCAGGCCCTTCTGGTCTTCCCATAACAAGAAGGTCTATGCCTTCTCCTTCTGTAATTATCTCCTCCAGCCTCATGTTGAAAAGATCACTTTTGGAAAAACTTGCTGAAGAAGATTTTTTTGCCTCTTCGCGTATATCTGAAATGGTCTCGTTATATTCAAGTCCTAACGCTACATTGAGATTGGCATTCGGGTCAGCGTCAATTGCCAGTATTGGCCTATCTATTTTCAGAAGGCGCCTGATTAGTAACGCGCTAACTGTAGTCTTGCCAACCCCGCCTTTTCCAGCAATAGCTATTATGTATGGCATTTGATATATTTTGTTGTGTGTTGTGAGGGTGAGTTATGGGTTGTGGGTCGAGTTGTGGGTTGTGAGTAGTGAGTTAAAACCCACAACTCATCCACACAACCCGACTCACAACTCACAACACACCCCCACCCTCACAACTCACAGCAGCCACTTTTTCACCGACGGGAACAGCTCTATGTCCGTGTGCGGCAAAAATAGCGCTGCGCTGTAATTATTCATAAAAGATGAATTCACGCTTAAGTCAAGGTATGTCATTTTATCAGCGATCAAATGAGCCTTATCCATTGCCTCGCTTGAAAGGATCGCCATCTTTGCCCCTGTTATCGAAGTATTGCCCAGAAATTCAAATTTTGACTCTGGAAAATCTGGCAAGAGCCCAATGTTTATGGCTGAGCGTATGTCCAGTGCTGTACCAAGGCCGCCTGCAATAAATACGTGCTTTAAGTCAGACTTTTTATAGCCTGATTCTTTTAAAAGTACCTCGATGCCAGTATAGATGGCACCTTTTGAATGGATGATATTTTTGATATCGTTCTCATCGATAATTATCTTGCCCGTGAGGACTACGGCCTTTACGCCATTCACCTCTTTTACCTTGCAGATCTTGTTGTCATTGATCCTGCCAGAGCGATCAATGATCCCGTGTTTTAGAAGCGCGCTAAGACAGCTTATTATTCCAGAACCACATATGCCTTTTGCAGGCGCATTGCCTATGGTCTTTACGCAGAGTTTGTTTTTCTTTATGGATACATCTTCGATCGCGCCTTTCATTGCCCTGATACCTGAGGACAGGCCGCCGCCTTCAAAGCATGGGCCAGCAGATGTGGAACATGCCATGTAGTATTCTTTGTTGCCCACAACCACTTCACCGTTTGTGCCCAGGTCAATAAAAAGCGACAGGTCTTTACTGCTATCCATGCCAGATGCCAAGACACCACTTATAATGTCTCCGCCCACATAACTGCCTATTGAAGGCAGGCACGATAAAAGGCCGCGTGGATTTATTTTTATACCTGCTTCCGCGGCACGGATAACTGGCATAAAGTTTACAGCTGGTATATAGGGGTCTTTTCTTATGTATTCAGGATCTATCTTTAAGAGAAGATGCGTCATTGTTGTATTGCCTGCGCACATTACTGCTGTGATGTCATCGAGTGTTAGGCCGCGCTCCTTTGCCAGGTTATATACGAGCATGTTTACAGTATCTATTACTGCGTGGTGGAGTTTTTCAAGGCCTCGCCCTTCTTTTGCGTATACAATTCTTGAGATTACATCTTCGCCAAAATCGACCTGTGGGTTATAGCTTGCCTTTGCAGCCAGGACTTGTTGGGATTTTAGATCAATGAGGTACGCGACTATGGTAGTGGTGCCGATATCAAGCGCTACGCCGAGATTTTTCGCTGAGCGACTGCCTGGCTCAACAAGCACTATTTCTGTGGTGCCGTTTCTGTTGCCAAGGGTTACTGTGACTTCCCAGTTACTTTCTCTTAGTAGTCGCGGGAGTTTTTTTATGTTTGCGAGTCCCATCTGCATGACAGGGATATTTTTATCCTTTCGTATCTCTCTGAATAAGCGCTCTACATCGCCGCAATTATCATCAATGGAGGGTGGCGGGAGCTTTAGAGATAGTTTTGTGGAAAGCGGGCCATGCTTGAATACCTTTGCCCTTGTCTTGTGGTGCTCTTCTTCTATTTTTTCAGCTGGCGTATATAGGCCTGCGAGCCGCTTTGTCTTTGTCTCTTCTGTAAGCACCTCTATGTCGCCTAATCTTGATTCCTCAGGGATCAGGACTTCCAGATCAGACTGGGGTATGGTCCTGCAGGCAAGCACATAGCCTTTCTTGCGTTCTTTCTCGGAAATTCTACCGCTATATTCAGTATCATACTTACCTTTTTTAACAATAACCTTGCACCTACCGCACACACCCTCTCCCCCACAGCTATTATATATATGTATCCCAGCTTTAATAGATGCAGTAAGTAGATCCGTGCCCTTATCTACACTAATAGCCTTCTTCTCAGGCAGAAATGTAATCTTAATATCCTTCATAATAGCTATGATTTTAACACGCGGGTTGGGCGATGGTCAAGGGAAATGAGGTTGGCGTAAAAGCTAAAAGCAGACCTGTGCGCTCAGGTGAAAATTTCCCCCTTGCGGGGTCGTCTTTTATTTTGCATTTTGGTGGGGCCGAAAAAACTTACCCGACACCATAGGTGTCGGGGTCGAACAGTTTTCGACCTTTTTGTCTCATAAAATGTGACGGAATAAACCACCAAAACACAAAATAAAAGACTAAATTTTCAATTCGCTCCCAGGTCTGCTTTTAGCTTTTAAGATTCCCTGTTTAAAAAATCTGTGCTTGCAATCTGATTAAATCTAACCTGGTTAGAAATGTCAAGAAATCTTAAAAATTTTTTAATTTTTAAAAAGCAAAGAGACTAAAGATGATAATGAAAATAGTGTTATCGCCGTACTGAAAGTCAAATGCCACGATATGTTTAAATTCTTGCTATTTTGTGTCGAAGTATCGCTGATTTGTTTTTGTTCAACATGATAAGCTTGCGCTGTGCCGCTACCACTAGAATTAACACGAATATCATTATCTTTCCATATACTTTTTGGGCCTGTCATGCTTTGAGATGTTTGGATTGTAATCATCAATTTTGAGATAGAAAATCGAAGATAGAGTAGAGAGAGAACAACAAATATAGCCATAATTACTGTAATTATTTTTCGATTTTTCACATTTTTCTCCTTTTTTATTTTCTCAGCTAACAATTAATAGGCGAATCTACTATTCTTTGCTATTAGTAGCAGCTTAGAACGTCTTATTCTATAGCCGAGCATACTGTCTATCGCGACTTATATAGTATTATGTTACCACTTAAAGCAAGAGAAGACAATTGTTTAAATTGCACGATAAAAGCTAAAAGGAAGACCTGGTAGCGAATTTGAAAATTTAGTCTTTTATGTAGCATTTTGGCGGTTTCTATGGCTCATTATATGAGCCCAAAAGGCCGAAAACTGTTCGACACCCACACCTATGGTGTGGGTGAAGTTTTTTCGGTCCCGCCAAAATGCGGAATAAAAGACGACCTGTTTCCGAGCGGAGTCCCGCCCTTTCGTAGAAAGGGCGGGGCGAAGCGAGGAGGGAAATTTTCATCTGAGCGAACAGGTCTTCCTTTTAGCTTTTATCGTGTATGGCGCTACATTTTAGTGTAGGATTAGACAGAAAAAGGCCTCGCGAGTGGGCGAGGCCTTTTGGATTCCCGCTTGCGCGGGAATGACATTTCTGGTTACTTCTGCTTGACCTTTAGCTCCGTGCCGCAGGTTGGGCAATATTGGACGCCTGAGGTATGGTCTGATCCGCATTCAGGGCAGAATTTTGTGTCCATTGCATCGCCTATTAAGGCGCCGCCTGCTGCTCCTGCTGCTCCGCCTATTAGAGCGCCTTCAGCAGTATGGCCTGACTGGTGGCCTATGATCGCGCCTGCTCCTGCTCCGATCAAGGTGCCCATGCCAGCGCCCTTTTGCGTACCTGTGCAACCAACAACAAAGGCCAACATAATTACTAATGCTACTACAGTGTATTTTTTCATATCTACATCCTCCCTCTATTTCAATTATAGCATTGTATCCAATAAAAACAAGAGCGCTACTTAATTAATCTGATCCTAGTTGGTGGCCAGTAGATCAGGAAGGCCTTGCCCTTGACATATTTTTTCGGCAAAAATCCCCAGTACCTCGAGTCCCTGCTCGAGATGCTATTATCTCCGAGCACATAATAGTCATTGTCTGGTATTTCTAAAACCTGATCTTTTTCGCCGTAATCGCCCCTATTGTAATAATACCTCTCCTTTATGATAGAGCTCGCGTCAACAGCCTTATTACCAATAAGAATCGTGCCATTTGATATTTCTAGACTCTCCCCAGGTAGCCCCACAAGCCTCTTTATAAAATCCTTTTTCTTGTCCTCAGGCGAGACAAACACGATCACATCGCCCCTCTCTGGTTTTTTGAATTTGTATATAAATTTACTCACCATGATCCTATCGCCTTCCATTAAAGTAGGCCTCATAGAACCAGTGGGTATCTTAAATGCCTGCACAATAAATGTCCTGATTATAAGCGCCAATATTACAGCTATAATTATCGGCTCGACCCACTCCTTCATGAAATAACGTAGTTTGGGATTCATATAGTCTCCAGTCTCGAGCCGAGGTCCAGCCTCGGCTTTTGAAAAAGCCGAGGCTGGACCTCGGCAATATTATATCTTAAGCGCTGCCAGAAATGCCTCTTGTGGTATTTGTATTCTGCCGAATTGCTTCATTCGTTTTTTTCCTGCTTTTTGCTTCTCCCAGAGTTTTCGTTTTCTGGTAATGTCCCCGCCGTAGCATTTGCTGGTTACGTTTTTTCCTACAGGCGCCACCCTTGACCGCGCAAGGATCTTACTGCCTATGGCAGCCTGTATGATCACCTCAAAGAGCTGGCGAGGGATCAGTTCTTTTAACTTCTCAGCAAGGGCCCTGCCTTTAAACTGCGCCTTTTCTCTGTGCGCAATAGAGGAAAGCGCCTCGCATATCTGACTATTTATCAATATATCAAGCTTGACCAGATCACTTGACCTGTAGCCTATTACTTCATAGTCCAGGGAACCATAGCCTTTTGTCATTGACTTTATCTTGTCATAAAAATCCACTATGAGCTCAGCCAATGGCATTTCAAAGACGAGTTTTATCTTATCGTGAGAAATATACTCTGTGGATTTATACTCACCTCTTTTTGTCTTACAAAAATCAATGACTATGCTCAGGCTTTCCTGCGGTATCATGATGTATGTCCTTGCGTATGGCTCAAATGTCTCAAGTATATCCTGCGGATCAGGGAGCCTGCTTGGATTATCCACCTCGATTAATTTCTGCTTATTATCCTTGATCTTATATACGACGCTTGGTGTTGTAAGTACGAGATCGAGATCGTATTCTCTCTCAAGGCGTTCCTGCACTATCTCCATGTGAAGAAGCCCTAAGAAACCGCACCTGAACCCAAATCCAAGTGACTGCGAGCTCTCAGCTTCGTAAATAAAAGAGGAGTCGCTCAGCTTTAATTTATCAACAGCTTTTTTCAATGCGTCAAAGTCCTTTGCGTTCACAGGATAGATCCCGCAAAAGACCATTGACTTTAACTGTTTGTAACCTGGCAATGTCTCTTTCGCAGGATGGCTTGCATCTGTGACTGTGTCACCATTGGTTACCTCTTTGGCCTCTTTGATCTGGCAAGTAACATACCCTACCTCTCCGCAGGAAAGCGACTCAACAGGTTCCATTTTTGGACGAAATATACCAAGTTCCTGCACCTCGTATTTCTTACCTGAGGACATCATGGTTACGTGCATACCTTTTTGCAATGCTCCGTTTACCACCCTTACGTAAATGATAACGCCTCTATAGACATCGTACTTTGAATCAAATATCAATGCCTGGAGCAGTTCTTTTTTCTTCCCCCCTGGAGGAGGTACGTCTTTTACTATGCGCTCGAGTATTTCTTCTGTGCCTATGCCTTCCTTTGCGCTTGCCATTATAACTGTATCTTCCTCTAATTTCAATATGCTCTTCATCTCCTCTTTTACTCTGTCTGGCTCAGCGTTCTGAAGGTCGATTTTATTTATAACAGGTATGATCTTTAACTCCTTATCAAGCGCCTGCTGAAGATTCGCTACTGTCTGGGCCTCTACGCCTTGCGCAGCGTCCACCAGAAGCAACGCGCCTTCGCATGCTGACAGGGACTTTGAGACTTCGTAGCTAAAATCCACGTGGCCAGGCGTATCAATGAGGTTTAATTCGTATACATTACCATCCTTGGCCTTATAGGACATGCGCACAGCACTAGCCTTGATCGTGATCCCGCGCTCCCTCTCCAGATCCATGTCGTCGAGGATCTGCGCCCTGAACTGCCGCTCATCCACTGTATGCGTGAACTGCAGCAGCCGGTCCGCAAGCGTAGACTTACCATGATCTATATGCGCAATTATGCAAAAATTTCTGATTTTAGATATATTCATAATACCGAGGTCCAGCCTCGGCTTTTGAAAAAGCCGAGGCTGGACCTCAAACTTGCGCTGCGATTTTTTTGCCGAATTCCAGGTAATCCTTGGCCATCTTGTTGCTTGGCGCTTCTGCGTAGATCCTGAGAATAGGCTCTGTTCCAGAAAGTCTCAGCATAAGCCAGCTGTCATCCTCCACGATAAATTTGTAACCATCACATGTCTTTGTCTCTTTTACAGGCCTTTCCAGGATTTTTTTGAGAGGCGTGGTTTTTAAGAATTCCATCAGTTTTTTCTTTTTGTCGTCGGGATAATCCATGATATCTATCCTTGTATAACAAAAACTTCCGTATTCCTTTTCCACATCAGCCAGTATTTCCAGTATGCCTTTTTTCCTGTGTGCCATCATTTCGATAAGCAATATCCCTAAAAGCATCCCGTCTCTCTCAGGTATGTAACCCTTGACCCCTATTCCTCCTGATTCTTCTCCTCCTATAAGGATATCTTCATCGAGCATAAGCCTGCATATATACTTAAAACCCACAGGTGTCTCGTATAGTTTCAGATTATATTTTTTTGCAATGCGTTCTATAAGAGTGGTGTTGGAAACTGTCTTGACTACTCCGCCGCTCCATTTTTTATCCTCTACAAAATGAAGTAAGAGCAGCGCCATTATCTGGCCGGCATTCATGTATCCGCCTTTTGGCACAACTGCCGCGATCCTGTCCGCGTCGCCGTCATTTACTATCGCGATATCAAACTTGCCTTTTTTCATTTCCTTAAACACTGCCTCTAAATTTTTAGGGATAGGTTCAGGGTTTATGCCGCCGAAAAGTGGGTCACGGCCTGTTCTCATCTGAGTGACCTGAATGCCTGTATCTTTCAGGATTTCCTTTATATAACCATCCCCGACCCCATGCATGCAGTCTACCAGGACATTGAGCTTTGCTTTCTTCAGGGCCTTCCCATCTATATAAGATTTTACAAATTTCATATAGTCTGGTTTTAGATCCACCATCTTCACTGCCCCTGAAGCAACAGCCTCTTTTAAAGGTGTGCTTTTTATCTCGTTCTTCCCAAGAAAAGATTCAACAGATTTAGTTATGCCCTCGTCCGCGGTGCTTGCGTAATGCGCCTTTATTTTTATACCGTTATAAGAAGGTGGGTTGTGGCTGGCGGTGATCATCACTCCACCTGCTAATTTTTTATTTTTTATCGCAAGGCTTACAAATGGTGTAGGAACTGCCTTGTCTGAAAGCAACACCTTTATGCCATTAGCTGCGAGCACACATGCGACCAGCTCAGCATATTTCTCGGACAGAAACCTCCAGTCATAGCCTATGACCATTGTTGCGCCATTACCCTTGAAATGATCTGCGATGGCCTGCGAGACTATCTCTACATTCTCAAAAGTAAAATCCTCTGATATTATCGCTCTCCATCCATCGGTGCCAAACTTAATCGCCATCACTTTCCTCCGTGTAATTTTCTCACTGCCTCTTTAGCATCTTTTGCTCCAAAGAAATAAGAGCCGGCTACAATCACATTTGCACCAGCGTCTAAAACTAACTTAACATTTTTATCATTTATCCCACCGTCGACCTCTATATCTCCAGCATATAGTTTTCGAGCCTGTTTTATTTTTGGTATTACTGAATCAATAAATTTCTGCCCTCCGAACCCAGGATGAACTGACATTAGAAGAATCATGTCGACTTCACCCAGTACGCCTTCTATGCAGAAGGACGAATCAGGATTAAGCGACAACCCTGCCTTTTTGCCAAGAGACTTTATCTCGCTCAGGACCTTTTTAACACGCACTTCATCTATCTTATCCACAGACCTCGAAGTCTCCACCCTTGTCGCTTGTTGCTTGTCGCTTGTCCCTAACGTATAAGTCTCCGCATGCACAGTGATGATATCGCTTCCGGCATCTGCAAATGCCTTCAAAAGCTTATGCGGCTGGTCGATCATGAGATGAACATCTAGAGGCAATTTAGTACATCTCTTCACTGCCTCTACAATAAGCGGCCCTATAGTAATGTTAGGCACGAAACGCCCGTCCATTACATCAACGTGTATCAAGTCTGCTCCGGCATCTTCGATCCTTTTTATCTCATCGCTCAGCCTTGCAAAATCAGCCGACAATATGCTCGGCGCTACCAATATCTTTTTCATCATAGCTCCTTCAATTCCCCTTCAAGACCTTTTCTCTCTTTATCATCTATAGGGCCGACAACTGCCAGATTCAACCCCTCATTATTGAATATATCCTTTGCAACCCGCAATAGATCCGCAGACGATATCGCGGTTACCTTCCTGATGATATCGTCTTTATCAGGAAGTTTGTCCAGCGCCGTTACATTATCTCCCAGCCAGAGCATACGCTCCATCGTGTCTTCAAGGGCAAGCAGCAACTGCACCTTAAAAAATTCCTTGGCCCTTTTTAATTCATTGGCGCTGACGCCGCTGGTCTTGATCTTCCTCAATTCCTTTATTATAAGTCCGAGCGCTTTCTTGAGCTTGGTATGCTCTATGCCTGCATTTACAATAAATCCGCCTGTCTCATAATGCCGCTTTACCTCTGTGCCTATCTCATAAGCAAGCCCTTTTTGCTCTCTTACTTTTTCAAATAATCTTGACGACATGTTTGCGCCCAGGATTATATGCAGGAGGCTCAAGACGAACTTATCTTTATGCGTCCTTCCGAATGCATGCAGGCCCATTGAGATGCGCGTCTGCGCTGTTTGTTTATAAAATATCTTTAGCTGCGGAGCAGTCTGTTTATTTTTGAAGCTGACAACAGGACTCGAGGTCTTTTTTGGATCCAAAGGGAATAGTTTTTCTATTTTTTTAACCGGCGGTATTTCTTTTAAATTGCCGCATAAGACCAGGACAATATTTTTTGAAATATACTCTTCATTTTTGTAGTCTACCAGGTCCTGCCGTGTAATGGAATTTACAGATTTGATACTTCCTGCTATAGGGAGGCCCAGAGGATGCGAAGGCCACATGATCTCATATAGCGTGTCATGTACCTGGTGATGAGGCAGGTCACGGTACATCTTGATCTCTTCTGTTATAACGCCGCGCTCTCGCTCGATATCCTGTTTACGCATAGAGGCATTTAGAGCCATATCAGACAATACGTTCAAGGCTATATCTGCGTGCTGGCTGCTCACTTTCGTAAGATAGCATGTCACTTCTTCAGAAGTAAAACCATTTAACGAGCCGCCGCGTCCTTCTATTTCTTCTTTTATCTGGCGCGAGCCTCTTGTGGGCGTCCCTTTAAACACTATGTGCTCCAGAAAATGAGATATGCCGCATAGTGATTTTTTTTCATTCCGAGAACCCGCACCAATCCACAGCCCTATCACTGCTGATTCCATGTGGCTCATGTGATGCAGTACTACACGAAGACCGTTTTTAAGAATGATTTTTTTGTGCATGTAACTCCAGGTATGTTTGTAAAATTAGCTGCGCTGCGATCTTGTCTATAGAGCGTTTTCGTTTTTTTCTCGAGACATCCGCCTCTAAGAGTATACGCTCGCCCTGCGCAGTGGTAAGCCTTTCGTCTACCACCTCAATACCTACCTCTATATCCTTTTTCATCAGAGAAATAAAATCTTCCATGGACCGGGCACTTGGGCCTTTTGAACCATCCATGTTAAGGGGCATGCCAACAATGATCTTGCCAACATCGTGTTGTTTTATCAGCTCTTTGATCTTAGTCAGGGTTTCTTTGTCGTCTGCCCTTTTTATTGTCTCTAATCCCTGCGCAATAAGGTTTAGCGCGTCGCTCAGCGCAACACCTATCCGCTTTTCCCCTACATCCAGCGCAAGTATCCTCATCTGAGCTTTTTAACCAGGGCCTTTACTCTTTGGGCATCATCCTTGTTACACACGAGCGTGCCTGATTTGGTCTGCACTATTATGAGGTTATCCACCCCTATTACACCTATTTTATGACCCCGCTCGCCTATTATAGTCGAATTCTTAACATCTATAAGCGCTCCTGCAGAAAGCACTATGTTGCCACTGGCATCCCTATCGTATATCTCCTCCACACTGGACCAGGAACCTATGTCTACCCAATCAAAATCCCCTTTTACGCAGCATATCTTCTGTGACCTGTTTCTCGCGCTCGGCTCCATTACGCCATAGTCTATGGACATGGGCTTGAGCCTTGCGTATTCGCTCGCTAGTTTTATAGCATAACCCTTTTTGCCTTTAAATGCTACAGCGTCTTTTAGACTGTAATATAAATTAGGCATAAATCTCTTTAGCGCTGCCAGGATCGAATCCACTTTCCATACGAATATGCCGCTATTCCACAAAAAATTCGCTTTTTTGTAAAATTTCTCCGCCCTTTTCTTCTGTGGCTTTTCAATGAATCCCTTTACTACATAATGGCCCCGGATCTTTCTGCCAGTCTTTATATAACCATACCCGATGGACGGATATTTTGGTTTTATACCTATAGTGGCAAGATGCGAATTCGAACAGGCTAATTTTTCAGCAGACAAGAGATTCTTATGGAATGATTTTGAATTCTTTATTATGTGATCTGCCGGCAGGACTACCATTGACGCGTTGCCAAATCTTCTTTCGATTATAAGCGCTGCCAGGCATATGGCCGCGGCAGTATCTTTTCCTTCAGGCTCCAGGATCACATTATCCTTTTTTAATGTCGAGATATAGGGCCTGAGCACAGTATATTGTTTCTTTGTAGTAATAAGTAATATATTTTCTATTGGCAGGTACTGGCACAGCCTCTTTATAGTCTCCTGGATCATCACGTTCCTGGTACCAAAGCTAAGCATGTGCTTTGCCTTGCCGCGAGTGCTCTTCGGCCACAACCTCTCGCCCTTACCCCCAGCCATTATTACAGCATACATGTAAGCCTCCTAACAAAACTACCTACTTTTTTTATCAAATCTTTTTTGCCTATATTCTTCTCGATCACCTTTATGATAGCGCTCCCGACTATTACGCCATCAGCTATTTTTGATATTGATTTTACCTGGTCGGGCCTGGAAATGCCAAAGCCCACGCATACAGGCTTCCTGGTCACTCTCTTTATTGCCCTGAGGCTGGCTGAGAGCTCTTTTGGTAATTCTCTTCTCGCGCCTGTTGTGCCTGTAAGCGAGACATAATAGATAAAGCCGGTTGAGGCGTCTGCGATTTTTTTGAGTCGCTCTCTTGAGCTTGTGGGTGCTGCAAGATGTATTATTGACAGGTTTTTCTTTTTTGCAATGCGGCGCAGTTCCTGTGACTCTTCAGGCGGCAGGTCTGGGATTATTACGCCGTCGACCCCGCATGATTTTGCCTTTTGCACAAACTTTTCCAGGCCATAGTGGTGTATAAGATTATAGTAAGTTAAAAATGCTATTGGAATCTGCGTTTGTAATCGGACATTTCTAACCAGGTTAGAAACAGAGTTTATGGTTGCTTTGCGCTTTATGGCGCGTTCGGATGAGCGCTGGATAGTAGGGCCATCTGCAAGCGGATCTGAAAATGGCACGCCTAATTCGATTATATCAGCGCCATTTTTCTCCAATTCAAATATGAGCTTCTTTGTAATAGCCAGCGATGGATCGCCAGCCATTATAAAGGCCGCAAATGCCTTCTTGCGTTTTTTCTTTAGTTCTTTGAATTTCTTATCTATACGATTCATAATTCTCACAACGTCCCTACATTTGTAGACCAGGTTTAAACCTGGTCTACAAATGTAGGCCCTTGCCTTTAATGATATCTATATCCTTGTCGCCTCTACCGGATAGGCAGATGGCTATGATTTTATTTTTGTTCAGCTTCGGCGCTAGTTTTTTTACTGCATAGTATATGGCATGGCTTGGCTCAAGGGCTGGGATAATGCCTTCTGTCTCAGATAACATTCTAAAGCCTTCTAAACCTTCTTTATCATTTACAGCCACATACTGGGCGCGGCCAATGTCTTTGTAATACGAATGCTCCGGGCCTACGCCTGGGTAGTCCAGGCCTGCGGAGATCGAATGCGCGACTTTTACCTGGCCGTCTTTATCCTGTAACAAATAGCTCTTACTTCCATGCAAAACCCCGGGTTTACCTTTACAGAGTGCTGCACCGTGTTTGCCGCTTGCTAAACCTAAGCCGCCTGCTTCTACGCCGATAAATTTCACCCTTGTCTTAAAAAACGTGTGGAAAAATCCTATGGAATTGCTTCCTCCGCCAACGCATGCCACCATGTAATCTGGAAGTCGGCCTTCATATTTTAAGATCTGTTTCTTTGTCTCTTTGCCAATAACTGCCTGAAAATCACGAACCATTGCAGGATATGGGTGTGGGCCTACTACAGAGCCTATTATATAATGAGTTGTACGAACATTTGTAACCCAGTCTCTTATTGCTTCATTGGTCGCGTCTTTAAGAGTCTTGCTTCCTGAATAAACAGGTATTACCTTTGTGCCAAGAAGCTTCATTTTTAATACATTCAACGCTTGACGCTCTATGTCCTCTATGCCCATATATACTTCGCAAGGAAGCCCAAACATAGCTGCAGCAGTAGCTGTGGCAACACCATGCTGGCCAGCGCCTGTCTCAGCTATAATGCGCGACTTGCCCATCTTTACAGCCAAAAGCACCTGGCCAAGCGTATTATTTATCTTATGCGCGCCTGTATGCAGCAGATCCTCGCGTTTAAGATAGATTCTTGTGCCTGTTTTTCTGGACAGGTTCTTGGCAAAATAAAGCGGCGTGGGCCGACCTGCATAGACCTCCAGCAATTCACCTAATTCACGCTTAAACTTAGCATCTTTAAGAGCCTTTTTATATTCCCTCTCCAGCTCCTCAAGCGCTACCATAAGCGTCTCAGGCACAAACTTCCCACCAAATCCCCTGAATTTACCATTCTTATCAGGTAGCATACATTTCTCCCTTATATAGCTTATAAATTATATATTATAAAAGGTGAGGTGTCAAGTCCTGTCATTCCCGCGAAAGCGGGAATCCACATAAAAAAATCCCGTCCGCCAATGGCGGACGGGATTGTAATCTGCTAAAATCTAACCTGGTTAGATTAGCCTTTTTCCAACGCATTCCTTATTGCAATAGCCTGTGATTCGTCTAATACGCCCAACTCCACGCCTTTTTGAATAACCTTCTCAAGGTCACTCCATGTCTTCGCATCTTTTATAAGACTAAAGAACACCTTAGTATTAATTGACTTTTCGAGCCCAGAAAGTTTTTCTTTAATAAGGGCTTCAGCTTTACCTTCCTCAAAAAGTTCCTCATCATTAGTAGCTATTGCAAGAGCATAACCCTCGTTTATTACCTTGTCTTTTATTTTTTGTCTTGCTGATGCAGGCAGGCCTATTAGACCTGCTTCTGTTATAGTTATTACTCGAGTGTTTGAGAATTGATTGAATCTCTCCTTTAAGATAGGCTTGGTTACGGCAGGTACGCCGCTATCTTGTGCCGTTTCTCCGAGTTTTGCAAGCTCTGAGCCTGCTGGCTGAGGTTTCGCTGCAGTGACTACCCTTGACGTGTCGGATAAATCATCAAAGATGCTGCCGATATCAACATTAGCGGATTTTAATATGTCTTCTGCCTTTGTTCGCACTATACTTCCGCTCTTAAAAGCAAATATAGCTTCAAGAGCTAGTGGATTTTTCAGCAGATCCAGTCTGTTGGTGTTTTTCAGTACCTCCTCGACAACTGAAACATTGCTAACTATCCGCTTCATCTGAGTCTTTTCTTCATCACTGGTTCTACCTATTAAATCAAATGAATTAAGGCCTATATTCGCCTCTCTCGAGCCATCTTTTCTAGTCAAAGGTTTTATCTGTGTCCCGAACGCCGCGTCAATAGCCTTCATTTGATTCTTATTCATGGGTTGAAGAATTTTATAGTTACCTGTGCTGGTGCGTTCAATTAAACCCAACATTATCATGTCGTTTAATTCATTGGTCAGCATAGTATTGCCGATGTCCCATTTCTTATTACCGGTTTTTCTTCGACCATACTCACGTCTCATTTGTCTAAATTTATCTGTTGTAAATGTCTGTCCTTGCAGAAACTCAGCTTCTTCGATCAAGGTATCGATTCCAGCAAGAGCAGATTTTTTAGTCTCTCCGTCAACTATTTCTATTCCATCATCTGTTACGCTTTTCTTCTTTAATGCATACCCTGAATCAGCTATTAGAAAGGTGCTTACCAGCATTAAAATAGCTGAAATTGTAAATATTTTTCTAAACATATTCCCCTCCTTTTTTATTTGCCTATTCCATCTTTAAGGTCCATCGGTAGTGTTCATCATCTGTTTCTGTGGTAACCTTTGGACTTATTACAATATATGAATAGCCTTTATCAGCTAGTAACTTAGTTAGAGTTGGCGTATGAAAACCACCTGCTACAAGTGCTGCTAGATCTACACCTTCGTTCTTTAAGTGTTCTTCTGTCATTTTTACAAAGATCTTGTCTCTTTTAAATGCTATGCCATAAAACTCCTCTAGATTCGAAAGGTTATCGCTGATTATAAAGTAATTTTCAGGTATGGTTAAAGAAAGGTTTAGCTCCTGAGATTTTTCCTTTAAGAAATTAGACCAGAATTTAGGGTCAAAATCTTTCTTATTTTCTGTGAAATATTTATATTCCTCAGGCACAACTTTTATCCTCAGGAGATTTTTCATTATTGCTAAAGCATTAGAAACCCTTATGAGCTTTTTCTGATCATAGGTTTCAGCTAATGTATCCTGCAAGACATCCTCGAGCAAAGGCTCTTCTTTAAATAGCTCATTAACATTCAGGTCCCTTGTGGCTTCTATATATTCATTATACATATTCATTTCTTCAGCTGAGGCACTACCATCACGTACTTTTACAAGGTCGATCTTCTTTTCTAATTCACTAGCTTTTATGAGGTTCTGAAAATTCGGGAATGTGTATAGAGGTATCTCGTTCTCTTCAGCCTGATTATAAAGGAATTCATAGTATGCCAGAAGATCTATTGTTTCTGCATCATATTCTTTCTTTTTGCTGTCCAGGGCTACAAGACCTTCATTGTAGATCTTTGGCTTTATAACATCAGAGACAGTAATTAATTTACTGACATATTCACTAGCTAAGTCTTTAAATTCATCTATCTTCCATAATGCATCAGCATGCGTATCGTACAGGGCTTCATCCTCCAAGGCTAATACCTTTGTTTGATAGTCAGTGGCTAAATCCAGGTAGTTTATACAAGTAAAATATCCATTTTTTACAAGGCGATCTGCAACCTCTATTCTTTCTTCTAAAGGCAGTCTATCTCGTAAATATTTATAACCTCTTTCATCAAATTGACCCTCTGGCAATATTACGTTAAGGTTTACATCTTCTATAAGAGACTCAAGGATTTTTGCAGCATTAATCTGGCCCTCGTAGTTTGCATGTGCATCCTGGACATGGATAATCAGCTTGCCATTAGTGCCTTTGTGGGTCTCGATTATGCTTCCGTATTGGTCAGGGATAAATATGTCTTCCGGGTCGAGTGCGTCAGTTAATAGGTCTTCAAAGGGGAGTTCTTCGAGCTCTTCAAGTGCTTCTGTTGTTTCTTCAACTGGTTCTGGGGCCTGGGTTGTCTTTCCTGTAGCGCCTTTGCGCTTATCCCAGATGCTTGCAGCATAACTAGGGCAAGACATTACGATAGCGTTTACAAAAAGGAGCAAAAAAATAAGAGCTATTTTTCCGGTATTCTTCATTTATAGCCTCCTGTACCTTTTCTTAAAGCTTTTATAATCAATATAATTATATCATCTTGATCGAATTCTGTCAAACATTTTTTTAATTATTTTTCCCCGTACCACTCGCTTCGCTCGGGTACGGGGCATACGCGTGAATGGCATCTTCTATTATTACCTCACACTCAGGAATAGACTTTAAAAACGCTTGGCCATAGGATTTATTGATGATGCGGCTGTCAAGTATGGCTATTATGCCTGTATCCTGCTTGCTCCTTATGAGCCGGCCAAAGCCCTGTTTGAATTTAAGCACTGCTTCAGGCAGATTGTATTCCAGGAACGCGTCACCTCCTCTTCTCTGTATCTCCTCTGTCCTTGCCTCTATTACTGGGTGGTCAGGCACTGAAAAAGGCAGCTTTGTTATGATTACATTTGAAAGTGCCTTGCCCTGCACATCTATGCCCTGCCAGAAGCTGTCCACGCCAAAGAGCACTGAACCTCTTTCTTCCTTGAATCTTGAAAGCATCTTGCTCCTACCAAGGCCTGCGCCCTGTTTCAGGACATTAAAGCCCTTTTCATCTAAATAATCTATCAGCTCTTCATGCACTATGTTCATAAGCGAATAGCTTGTAAACAAGACAAAGGCATTGCCATTGGTAAGATCAAGGAATCTCTTAATCCTATCTGCTAAGGCCTCGGAATATTCTGTGATCCTACTAGGCAAAGGCATGTTTTTGGCAATGTACATACGGACCTGGTTCTTGTAATCAAAAGATGAGCCAAGTTTAAGGTCTTTGGACTCGCTTATGCCTAGTCTCTTTTTAAGATAGCTAAAAGGCGCAACGCCATTTCCTACAGAAAGGGTTGCGCTTGTTAAGATTATAGGTATGGGGCTTGAGAGAAGCCTTTCCTTTAATATAGCGCCTACATCTATAGGTGCTGCATTAATCGAGATCTTCTTCTTTGAACACTCTAGCCAGTAAACCCCATTCGAAAAGGCCTTATTGTCTAAATCAGCTTCTTTTCGAACGGGGCACGCATAGTTCTCCAAGTCCTGGCTCAGGATAATATCCAAGGAGGTATTTAAATCATTTATCTTTTTAATAAATGCGCTTATCTCAATCTCATCCTCTTTATTCCTTGCATTGCGCTTAGCATCTATGAGCGACTCTACTAACTTGGAAAGCGGCAGGGAAATTTCATTAGCCACAAAATTTGGTTTTCTTATCCTGAGTGAATCTGATTCGCCGTTTAATTTTCTTGCCTCGAAATACTCTTTTACATCTTTAAAAAACGCGTCTGAGCGCTTTCTAATAATCTCTATCCACTCCATAGAGTCCTGATTACCTACAGTAAGAAGAAATCCTTTTTGCTTCCTGGCATTGAATAAAAGATCCATTAGATACTTTATGCCAGAGCTACTGACACTCGCGCCAAGATGCTCTGTTGCCACGCCTTCAATGGAATGGGCCTCGTCAAACACCAGGACTTCGCTCTGAGGAAGTATGGCCTTTTCTTCGTCTTCAATAGCCATGTTCGAAAAAAATAGATGGTGGTTTACGATCAGGATGCGGGCATCGCGCATCCGCTCTCTTGCTTTTTGAAAAAAACATTGTTTGTGGTGAGGGCATTTTTTGCCAAGACAGTTTTCTGTATTAGCTGAGACCATGTCCCACACCTTAGGATCTGGCTTCTCGTCCAAGTCATATAGCGACCCATCCTCTGTCCTGTATGACCATGCCGCTATCTTTGCAAAGTGCTTCATCTCGTACTCGTCATTAAACAGGTCTTTTTGTTTCAGGTCTGACCTGCGAAGCCTGCGCAGGCAAAGATAATTCCTGCGGCCTTTAACAAGCGCGGCCTTAAACTCCATGCCCAAGGCCTTTTCAAGAAATGGTATGTCTTTGTGGATGATTTGTTCCTGCAGGCTTATTGTATTTGTGGAGATTATAGCTGTGGAGTCTGTTGCAAGTACGTGCCTTGCGACTGGCACAAGATACGCAAAGCTCTTGCCAACGCCTGTGCCTGCCTCGACAACGAGTGTCTGCGAGCGCAGTATAGCATCAGCAATAGCGCCTGCCATCTCTATCTGCTCAGGCCGCTCCTCATAGCTCTCGAGAGCCCTCGCAATAGGTCCATCTTGCCCAAACACATCTCTCATGTCGCTTCAGCCCCTCCTCTGTCAGACCTGGCAAGGCTGGACCTCGGCTTTTTTAAAAGCCGAGGTCCAGCCTTGCCAGGTCTGCTTTAGCGTTTCTTAAATAAGGATATACGTTTTTCTTCCCCTTTTATCAGGCGGGATATGTTTGGACGGTGTTTATAGGTGATCAGGAGACATAAGAGGCTCGTGAAAATCACTATCTCGGTTGCTTCTCCGAATACGAGCGCGAATATGGGTATTGATATGGACGCTATAATGGATGCCGCAGATACAAAACCTGTTAAAGAAAAAGCAATGCCCCACACCAGAAAACCAAGCCAGAATATCTTTGGTATCAGACCGACTACGACACCCGCGCTTGTTGCAACGCCTTTGCCCCCTTTAAATCTCAAAAATATTGTCCAGCTATGGCCAGCTATCGCGGCTAAACCTGCTAAGATCCTGTATAGTTCAGGCCGCGCTACTGGCGCAAGATGCATGAAAAAACTGGCGATGTATGTCGCGCACAAAAATCCCTTAAAGATATCCAGCGCAAGCGCGATAAAGCCAGGCACTTTCCCAACTACTCTAAAGACATTTGTCGCGCCTACATTGCCGCTTCCATATTCCCTTATGTCCACACCTTTAAATAAACGTCCAAATATGTAGGCTGTGGGAATTGAACCAATAAGATAACTAGCTATGAGTCCGACTAACAATATAATCACAGTTTTGCGCCTTCGAGTTCTTTTGAGCCGCGCCAGATATAGTCTATTCCGGAAAGGATTGTAAAAAATACTGCGGGATAGATAAAAAATTTATTGTATTTAAATGTTATGAGGATCGCCAATATCGCTATCATCTGAAAAAAGGTAGTTATCTTTCCAAGCCAGCTGGGCTTTATCTTGATCTCGCCTTTTAAGAAATACATGATCATAGAACCTATGACAATGATTATGTCGCGAGTCAATACCACAAGCACTGCCCAAGCAGGTATGCGAAAATCCTGCGGTATACTTTTGACTATGGACAATGATATAAAAGCGCTCGCGATCAATAGTTTATCAGCTATGGGATCAAGTATTATGCCTAATTCTGTAATTTGGCCGCGGCTTCGCGCAATACCACCATCAATGGCGTCTGAAAAGGCTGCGAGAGCGAATATAGCGAGCGCCACAAATCTCAGATGCGGCATGGCATCGCCATAATACAAGACACTGGCTATAAAAAATGGGATTATGAGAATGCGGAATATAGTTATTTTATTGGCAAGATTCATAAGATAAATCCCAAATTCAAATACTACCAAATCCCAAATAAATCCAAAATCCCAAAGCATGTTTGGGATTTAGAAATTGGGATTTATTTGGTAGTATTGGTATTATTGGGATTTGGGATTTTACTGACATAGCTCCTTAAGATATTTTGGTATGCCTGAGGCCTCTTTTGGTCCCACCAGCACCTTCCAGCCTGACGCGTCTTCGAGTTTTCCGCTCAAGATAGAGGCATATCCCGGGATGATAATATTTTTATGCGAGACTGCTTTTTCAGTCTCGAATTTTTTCATTGTCTCGGCTATCACCTCAGGCGTGAATTTCTCAGCTGCCCATGCTGTCAATACGCTCATACCCTCTGAATCTGTCACAAGTAAATAAGACGGGATCTTACTTGCCTCGATCTCAGGCGAAACAGTATAAAAGGTAAGCGAAAAATTGGTCGTCACCATGACAGGTGAATTTTCATTGACCTGACCAAAGGCATAGAGTTTCGGTTCGACTGTAACCGGCTTTTGCGGGTCAGTGTAGATATTTTGGCGAAGCGTAATAATAGGAAGCAACACCTCTTTATCCAGAGAATCAAGCACTATTAAGCCCGCGTATTTTGCTATCAGCGTACATGCCTCTTGTACTAATTTATATTTATCGCTTTGTTTTATAACTCTTACTAGAGGGTAACCAAAGACCCTGTGGCTTTTCTTCAGGCTCAACCTTCTGATGTGCGTAAAATCATTCAAGGTTTGATTTAATATATCAGAGTCTGGGTCAAGCATTAACTCCTGCACTCCTAATGATGCTGCTTCCTGGGAAAGTTTGTCAAGCTCTTCCAATCCCTTTGCTTTTAATGTAAGCGCTGCTTTGTGGGTCTTTGCGATCTGACACATGTCTTTTAAATTCGCGCTGGTCGCGGCGTATATAAGGGGTTTTCTGTCAGCGCATTTTTTCAGGGCCTGTTCTATTGTCTTTGGATCATCGCTTGCCAGGACCAGGGGCTTTTTTGAATTCGCGATTATTTTATCCAGGGCGTTTGCAAATTTTTCAGGAGAAGCGCTTTTATTGACCAGGGCTATCATATCAATAACAATATGCTGGCCAATTCGCTCAAAGCCCATTTCTTCTATAGCCTTGACTCTTTGCAAGAGATCTGAGTCAGATAGCGTATCTTCGACACTGATTGCTATGGGAGTTTGGTGATAAAAGGTCTTCTCGTGCCTGAAAAGCACTGTCTCGCCGCCTGTTTCAACCTTAGCATCTCCAGAACCCAGCGATATAGTTGCAATAGGCGGCTTTGACGCAGCATCAAGCGCAGCTTTTGCTTCCTCTGTCACATCAGGACAATCATCCAGTGACGCCTTTTTCATAGCCAGCTTCATTGCAAAAGCAAGACAAGTAGGCGAACCACATTTCTTGCAGTTTGTTTTTGGTAGCAACTTATATATATCTAAACCCGATAAAGCCATTAATCTCTCCTTCCGCGTGCCCCGTTCCAAAATCTCTGATTTTGGAACGGGGCGTAGTTCCGCGTCTAAAGTAGACAAAACAGTCAGTGACTGTTTTGTCTACTTTAGCTTCCGCGTAAGTTCCGCGATTCTCACATTACCGCTTCCATTGTTAGTGCCGGATGACCGACCTTTTCCAGATGCGGCAATAACTTTTCCATGTCTGTAGCAACGGTCTCGTCAGCTATTTTATTTATAAAATCTGGATCACCCAACTCTTCGCATCTCTTTTTTAATTTATCAGATAGAACCTCTTTTAATTCCTTAGGCATCCATACGACTCTTTTGAGCCCGCCTTCCGCTGAAATGAATTTCTTGCTGGCAATGTACAGTCTTCCAACACCCATGAAACCAGGTGTTTGCTGGCCTCCGCCTATAGTTCCCGCCAATGTAGAAAATCCCATACCAGCTGGCGTCGGGCCTGCGTATTCTCTATTTACCACCATAAAACCATTTGCCTCAGGCAATATCGCGATTATACATTCAAAGCACCCGCAGCTTGTCTCTGGCGAATCCATGATAGAATAACCGCAGAATCTATCCAGGCTGCGATTAGATTTTTGCGCAACAGCTTCATTTACACCTGTCCACTCACCTTTAACAGGGTCAAGACACTGGCCTTTTTTAATAGGTTGATTTGGCCCTGCAGGATTCAGCTCATTAGATGCCTTTGCGTCCAACCAGTTATAAGCGCCGCAAAGGCCCAGCCTCTCAGGCTTTATTATGCATACATGATTTGGCGCAAAACTCTGACAAAGCGTACATGTCCAGAATAGATCTACGCTCTCATCTGTCATGCCAGCGACACGCGCATCCCTTTCATCATAGGCCTTTTGTGCCCCTTCTATATTTTTTTCAATATCTTCCTGCTTTGTATATACGGTGACCTGTACTTTATCAGCTATTGCGCTAAACACATCATGAAACCTTGCATGCAGAATCACGCCAAAATGTTTTAGCTTAAGGCCTTTGTTTTTGGCATCTTTCGAGATCCTTATCCAGCACATGTCTCTCTGGCCCATATGAAAAATACCCATGGCCTCGTTCAAGAAACTATGTATCTGTCTCTCGAGTATTGGCTCAAAATCCTTTTGCATCTTTCTGCCTGCTACCTCGACAACAATACCAAGAGGTATGGCCTTGCCTTCTTTGATATCATCGATTTCTGGTCCAATGACCTCGATCTTCCCATCCTCTACTTTAGCCGCATCTACCATTTTGACAAACTCGAATGCATCGGAGTATTTTCCGCCGAACTGCGCATACATCTGCTCGCGCCGAACTCTCTCGCCCTCGAATGCCGGAGAATAAGAAACTGGTATGGGGATCTCTGAGACCTTTAGTTTTATGCCTCGAAGTTCAATGGCCGCGGGTACTATTTTTTTATGATCCAATTCTCTTATCACATGTTCGTATGTGCAGATACCTGTTGGCCTGATCTCAGGTATATTTGTATCAGCTATTATTGGAAAACCCATGTTTATGGCGCCTGCGCCTGTTGCGTATTTTACATCATCCAACTCATCCAAGACCATTCCAAACGCAAATACTCTGTCTTTACAATATTTTAGGCATTTCAGTGCCTCGCCTTTTCTGTGGCCGCCAAATGTAAGCGCGCCGCGAATAGCCCAGTTTAAAGGATATATGGCGCTCAGGGTATCTCTGCCGTAAGGCACTATATAGGTATCCCAGCCCATTTCTACTTTTTCTTCTAGTAACTGGTCGATTATACTCCTACCGTTGACATTGCTGCCGACAAAGGTCATTATGCTGCGTTTTTGTAGCTCGCGTACAATATAAACAGCTGTCTTATTGTCTGGCGCAGCGCCTAAGATCGCTGCAAATCCAGGCATCCTGCCATCCACAAGCTGAATGCCAAGCGTACGCAGGATCGTATCTGAGAAAAATCCATTGCAGTCCTTTTGCGGTTCCTGATTATACAGGTAGCGCAATGCCATTATGATCTCTTCGCATAGTAACGCAGCTATACCTGAATCCAGAGTATCTCCTAAATATGGCAGCCATATCTTCTGCGTGGGCTCATCGTGAAGCAGTGTCTTTGAAAAATCCAGGACCTCTTTGGCGCCGCTCAAGGTCTGCACTTCTTTTCCAAGCAGCGCGTATGCCATAGGAAAATAAAAAGCTGTCTCTGGAAACTTGACCTCACATGACTCGCCCTTCTCTTTTATAGCCTTTAATAGAAAATCTTCTGCTTCTTTATAAATTTTCTGCGCGCCTCTAATAGCAGCCGATGCAATGATCTTCGACATATCTCCTCCTGATTATAATGTCATTGTTGTTTCTTTGAATTCCTTTTGCTTAAAGCCCTGCTTTGAGTTCTTTACAATATTGACTATCTTGCCATAATTAAAATGGTCTTCGAGGATCGTATCTTTTATTGCGCTTACATCTACTTTATTCTTGATCAAGGTACCCAGGATACCGATTGTTTCAACTGCGTTTAGCGTTATGGCGCCTACAATAATGCCGTTACGCAAAACTATTTTCTTGTAGATCTTTCTATTCTCGTCTTTTTTTATCAGTTCTTCGTATATATCTTTCTTGGGCTTTGTGATCCCTATTGAGATCACAGGCAGGCCAAAAAACTCCAAAGAATTCATGGCAAGAGAACCTTCATAAGATTCTTTCTCACCTGTCATATTTAAACCAGCGATCCTGCCTTGTTCGCAGGCAGCTGGCCAGATCGCGTTTATCGAGTTCTCTTCTAGAGCAATGTCATGCGCCTCAGCAACATCACCGGCTGCAAAGATATCTTTGTTATCCGTCTTTAAAAATCCGTCCGCTAATATCCCCCAGTTTGTCTTTATTCCCGCGTCTTTTGCTATAGCTATATTTGGGCTGACCCCTTTACCTATAATAACCAGCTCGCAGGGATATTCAGATCTATTGTCGATGATCAAATTTTTAACAGAATCGCTTCCTTTGATCTCGGTTGCAGCGCTTCCAGTCTTGATCTTTATGCCTTTTTCTTCTATATGTGCCTGCATTATGTCAGCAGAACCTTTGTCTATTATTTGGGAAAGGATCTGAGGCGACCGCACAAATACTGTGACCTCTTTACCTCTATTCTTAAGCGCGTATGCAGCTCGCAGACCCACAAGACCGCCACCCAGTACTGCGACCTGCTTGACCCTGCCCAGCATGGATTGCATTTCCAAGGCATGCTCTATAGTCCTTAAAGGAAATACACCTTTTTTGTCAACGCCTTTTACGCTTTCCATCTTTGCGGACGCGCCTGTTGCAATAAGAAGCTTGTCGAATTTTATCTTTTCTTTGTTCGCGAGAGTGATCTCTTTTTTGTCAGTGTCTATTTTTTCTGCCCTGACCCCTAAAACGGTATCGACCTTGTTTTCCTTGAAGAAATTTTCAGACCGGTACCATATTTTTTTCTCGTCAATAGTCCCTGCCAGAAAATATGAGATCAGGCATCTGGAGTAAAGAGGTGTTTTTTCGTCAGATAAAACTACTATCTTGGATTTTTTATCCTTTGAGCGAATGGCCTCTATCGCGTTTATGCCAGCAGCGCTGGAGCCAATGATCACGTATTGCATAATTTTTTCTTAAACTCCTTTTCTGTGCCTAAGAATAACGCGGCTGTCTGGCATGCCTCTACGCATGCGGGTATATCCCTATCAGGACAAAGGTCGCACTTTACAATGATCTTATCTTGTTTCTGCCTTGAAAGTGCGCCAAATGGACAGCTCATTATGCACATCCAGCAGCCCACGCATTTTTCTTCATCATGTTTTGTCTGACCGGTCTTCTTGTCTTTATACATCGCACTAGACATGCACGCTGCTACGCACGGCGCGTCCTCGCAGTGATGACAGCCTGTTGAAATAACTATACCCCATTCCAAATTGCCAGCTTCTGTAATTTTAGGAAATTTGGAACGGGGCACGTCTCCCTCGATTGATTCAGCCTTGCGCCTTTTTATTGGCAGCGGCCTTTCTTTTATTGCCTCATCAAGCTTTTTGGATTTAGAATGCTCCACTGCGCATGCAATCTCGCATGCCCTGCAGCCTATGCATTTTTTAATATCACAATATATTTTTTTCATAACCTTATGCCGCAGTAGCGTACATCCTGGGTTTCAACTTTAATGCCTTGCGTTTTCTATCTATGTGCTCTATCATCATATGCGCTGCCTTTATGGGATCCTCCTCAAAAGCGAATTTACCACCAACGACTTCTTCAATCTCATTGCATATATAATTAGTGACATTTTTACTTCCTAATACAGGTTGAGCACCTCCAAAAATTGTAAAAACACCTGAAGCAACAAAATACATACCTATGGATATGGCCTTCTGGCTCATCCATTCAGGCGCAGCGCCTGCTGCAGGCAGATCAGAAATATCTTCGCCCAGCCCACCTTCCTTTACAACTTCGGCTGCAGCTATCAGGATACGCGAATTATCCACGCAAGAGCCCACGTGAAGAACAGGAGGAATACCCACTGCCTCGCAGACCTCTCTTAGGCCAGGGCCTGCCATTTCCATTGCTGCTTCGGGCGTCATAAGGCCTGCCTTTGCGCATGCGATAGCTGAGCAGCCAGTCTGCAATACTATGACGTCGTTTTTGATCAACTCCTTAACCATTTCGATATGGGCCCAATCATGTTTTATCTTTGGATTATTGCATCCAACCACTCCTCCTATGCCGCGAATCCTTCCAGATATTATTGCATCGTTTAATGGCCTGTAAGTGCTCCTAAAACGGCCGCCCAATATCTGCTTAACCTGTTCTGCTGTAAACCCAGCCACTAAGTCCATTATCTCTTTTGGGATATTCACTCTATTCTTATCTCGCTTTTTATAATTGTCGACTGCTCGCTTTATTATGCTTTTTGCTACCTCGTAGGCCTTTTCTTCCTTGAATTCAATGTGAGTTACTCCTGGAAATTTCAACTTAGGCGAGGTAGTGACGATCTCTGTATGAAAACACTGCGCCAGGTCTGTCAATGCAGGCATAATACACTGTACATCCACCATCATGACTTCTACCGACCCTGTAAGGATCGCTAACTCCTGCTGGAGAAAATTCCCGGCAGTGTGTACACCGTGGCGCATCAGTATTTCATTGGCAGTGCAGCACATACCCACTAGATTGATTCCTTTTGCGCCTTGTTTTTTTGCCAGTTCCAATAATTCTGGATCTTTGCACGCCTTAACAGCCATTTCTGAAAGCGTAGGCTCATGGCCATGTACTACAACATTGACCTCATCCTCTTTTAAGACCCCAAGATTTACCTTGCTCCTTATGGGTTGGGGGCTGCCTAGCATTATGTCCTGTAACTCAGTAGCTATCATTGAGCCGCCCCAGCCGTCGCCCAATGAACACCGCATGCCATGTGTGATTATGTTTTTATAATCATTGTCCACACCCATGTGAACTCTGTGCAGTGATTCGACTATTTCTCTGTCTATTCCCCGAGGCATAATGCCCAACTTTCTCCACAGCTCCACCCTTTTCTTGGGCGCCCTTGAAACAAATTTCAGCTCGCCATGCTGCTGCCCAAATTCAGAAAGCGCCTTTTCAGCAATCTCTTTGGCTATTTCGATATCTGACTTTCCATCTACAGAGATCTCGTATATCCTGGCAATCTCTATGAGTTTTATTTTGTCTGAAATGCCATAATCGTGCGTTTTTCCTTCGCCAACAAGGGCTAGCGTATGGGCCACATCCCTGCCATGGTCTGAATGCGCTGCTGCGCCAACTGCTATGTGGTTGAGCAGGTTTCTTGCAACTATTGTGTCAGCATTAGCGCCGCATACGCCGACCTGCGCGCCTTCGCCAAACGGGTCTATTCTGCACGGACCCATCCTGCAATTCGTGCAACACACGCCCAGCTCGCCAAAGCCGCATTGCGGCTGCATCGCCTCCAGCCTGTCCCACGCAAGCTGTACTGAATCTTTCTCTGCCTGTTTTAGAATATGTTGAGACGCTTTATCTGCAGACCTCTCTGAATACTTCGTCATCTTGCCTCCTTATAATCCAGCTGCATCCAATACTAAAGGTACTTTCTTATCCCAGCCAATAGGCATGATGTGAATACCATGGCACATGGGTTTTAGTTCTTTTATTAGCCGTGCTGCTATCTCTATTGATTTAGCGCTTCTATCCTGCGCCTTGTCCATCTCCTGAATGAGATCGTCAGGCACAAACACGCCGCTCACATTTTTATTCATGAATTTTGCCATGCCTGCTGATTTTAAAAGCACAATGCCTGCAATAATCGTGGTTTTTAAATGCTTTGACGCGTCTAAAAATTTCTTGAACAGTTCTATATCGTAAATCGCCTGGGTCTGGAAAAACTGCGCGCCAGCTTCGATCTTCTTCTCCATCTTTATAACTTCTGGCTCTATAGGATCTGCGCCTGGATTCACAACCGCGCCTGTGCAGAATTTTGGAGCGCCCTTTAATTCCTTTCCTGCCATGTCTTTTCCTGACTCGAGCGTCCTGATCGCATCTAAAAGCTGCACTGAATCCATGTCAAACACAGGCTTTGCATCAGGATGATCACCTAATGCAGGATGATCACCTGTTAGCGCCAACACATTCTCTATGCCCAGGACCGCTGCTGAGAGAAGATCAGACTGAAGAGCAAGCCGGTTCCTATCCCTACATGTCATCTGAAATACTGGCTCTAAGCCTTGCTCGATCAAAAGCTTGCATATAGCCAAAGACCCCACGCGCATCACTGAGCTCTGTAGATCAGTGACATTTATCGCATCCACTTTACCTTTAATAAGCTCTGCGTCTTTTAACACCTCTTCAATATCCGTACCCTTAGGTGGCCCTATCTCAGAGGTAATTATGAACTTCTCTGTCTTGATTCTTTCGCATAAAGACATGTTGCTCCTTTTGGTTGTGAGGGTGAGTTATGTGTTATGAGTCGGGTTGTGGGGGTGGGTTGTGAGGCGCTAACTCACTACCCACAACTCACAACTCGACCCACAACCCATAACCCACCCACACCCTCATTACTTCTGCAACTTAGTCGTTTCCAGCAGATTCTTCATAAGTATGGCTACGGTTAAAGGGCCTACGCCGCCTGGAACAGGCGTGATATACGCGGCTCTTTCCTGCGCCTTATCAAATTCCACGTCTCCAACCAACTTGCCTTCTACTCGATTTATGCCTACATCAATAACAATCGCGCCTTCTTTTATCCACTCGCCCTTTATGAGCCCTGCTTTGCCCACTGCAACTATCAGAATCTCTGCCTTTTTTACAAATTCGGGTAAGTTTCCTCTTTCGCCTGTAGCAATATGACACACAGTAGTAGTCGCAAATTTATTTAGCAGCATGAGCGCCAGCGGTTTTCCGACTATCTCGCTATGCCCTACTACAACAACCTCTTTTCCGTAAAGCTTCAATCCTTCGATCGAATTTAATATCTCCATACACGCTGCAGCTGTGCACGGCAAGACCTTTGCGTTGCCAAACACGATCTCGCCCATGTTCTGCGGGTGCACTGCCTCTACATCTTTTAAAGGCGCTATGTGCTTGGATATTGACTTGGCATCTATGTGAGAAGGAAGCGGCATCTGAATAATTATGCCATTAACCGCAGCATCTTTATTTAATTTCTCAATGGTCTTTATAAGGTCTGCCTGCGAGACATCTGAGGCGAGTTTTTCAATATGATAATCTATGCCGAGATTTTCTGCATTCTTGCGCTGGGATCTGAGATATACCTCTGAAGCTGGATTTTCTCCTGCTTGTACGCTCACGAGCCTTGGCGCTGCCTTGAGCTGTGCCACCTCAGCTTTTATTTTTTCTTTTATGCTTGCAGCCAGTGCCTTACCATCCAATAATTTCGCAGCCATCTCCGCTCCATTCTTTTTTTAATGTGTCCAACGCCTTATTTTCTTTTGAAACAAAATCCTTATCCTCTATGCCCTTGAGATTTATCCTGGCATTGATTATGCCGCTATTAAACGCGGCATCTAATAATTCAGTACCGCACCCTACATCTGTTATTAAATTAGGGTTTCCTTTTTTAGAAAGATCTTTTGCTATCTCTATCGCATTTTTTGATAACTTACACATTTTTAAAGAGATATCATACCCATTTTTCAATGCCTTATCAATAAGTTTTTTGTCTTTTGACTTATAGGCGCTGCATATAGAGGTATATGTTGCTACATCTTCGTCTATAAGCGCGCTAAACTCCTCACGGATCTTTTTTAAAGAGTCGAGGTGAGCCTGGACATCCTGCTCCACAGCCTTGTATTTTTCCTTGCCAATGGTAAAATTACACACCATCTCCAATAAGGCAATGCCCAGCGCCCCTGACAAGGCAGCCGCGCTTCCTCCGCCTGGCGCTGGAAGTTTTGCCGCAAGATCGTCGATATACTTCTTTAGAGATTTATTGATATACATGTTACTCCTTTTGGCTGTGAGGGTGAGGATGAGTTATGGGTTGTGGGTCGAGTTTTGAGTTGTGGGTAGTGAGTTAACGCCTCACAACTCACCCCCACAACTCGACACACAACTCACAACACACCCTCACAACTCATTTATACATCTCCTAAAACAATCCGACTATCCTTCCGTTCTTGTCAATGTCTACCTTTGTGCCCGCGGGTACTGATGGCAGGCCTGGCATAGTGCGCATTTTTCCGCATAAAGGATACAAAAATCCCGCGCCTGCTGAGATCCTGATATCTCGTACAGGTAAAGTAAACCCGCTGGGCCTACCTTTTAATTTAGGGTCATGCGAGATCGAAAGATGTGTCTTTGCCATGTTTATTGGTAATTTATCATAGCCTTGCCTGGTATAAGACGCGATTTTCTTTTCCGCCTCTTCTGAGTACTCCACATCCTTTGCGCCATAGATCTTTTTTGCAATTGTCTCGATCTTCTCTTTTATGGGCATCTCCAGAGGATACAGGAATTTGAAATCACTCTTTTTCTCGCACATCTTCAAGGCTGCCTTTGCTAATTCCCTGCCGCCTTCTCCGCCTTTTTCCCAAACCTCGCTCAATGCAACATCAAATGCGCCGGCCTTTTTGGCGATGTCTTTAATTACATCGATCTCTTTTTCTGTATCATACAAAAATCTATTTATGGCAACAACTACAGGTACGCCAAAGAGTTTCATGTTCTCAATATGCTTCACTAAATTCTCAGCGCCTTTTTTCACAGCCTCGACATTTTCTTTTTTCACGATCTCCATGTCCAGCGGCCTTCCAGGTATTGCCTCGAACCCTCCACCATGCATCTTTAATGCCTTTACAGTACAAACAAGCACGATGCCGTCTGGAGGCTTAAGCGCCTTGGATCTACATTTTATATCTAAAAACTTTTCCGCGCCGCAATCCGCGCCAAAACCACTCTCTGTTACTACGTAATCCCCTAATCTCAATGCGATCATGTCTGCCAGAACAGAATTATTGCCATGCGCGATATTGGCAAAAGGACCAGCGTGCATGATGCAGGGCGTATTCTCTGTTGTCTGAATAAGATTTGGCTTAAGCGCGTCCTTTAAAAGCACAGTCATTGCGCCGGCGCATTTTAAATCCTCAGCTGTGACAGGGTTACCATCCTTTGTAGATGCAACCACCATCCTGGAGAGTCGCTTCCTTAAATCAGTCAGGCTTTCTGCAAGCGCCAGGATAGCCATGACCTCGCTCGCCACTGTTATGTCAAATCCAGTATCCCTGGGTATACCATTTTCAGGTCCGCCAAGGCCGATTTTTATCTGGCGCAAGGCCCTATCGCTTATATCAACTACCCTGCGAGTGACAATACTATCAGGATCAATTTTAAGCAAATTGCCTTTTAGTAAATGATTATCGATAAATGCTGCCAGCAGATTATTCGCCGCGCCCACAGCATGGATATCGCCTGTAAAATGTAGATTAATATCCTCCATGGGCAGGACCTGCGAGTAACCGCCTCCAGCAGCACCGCCCTTTATGCCAAAAACAGGCCCCATAGAAGGCTGGCGCAATGTAGTGATAACCTTCTTGCCGAGCTTTGCAAGGCCCAGGCTCAGACCTATAGTAGTAACTGTCTTGCCTTCTCCCAGCGGAGTAGGCGTAACAGCTGTAACATCTATATATTTTCCCTGGGGTTTATTTTTGAGGCGCTCTAATATTGAAAGGGATATCTTTGCTTTGTATTTACCATATAATTCCAGCTCGTCTTCTCTTATTCCTATGTGACGGGCAATTTTAACAATAGGTTTTAGCTTTGCGGCTTGTGCTATATCGAGGTCACTCGGAACCTTTTTCATGTATTCTCCTTCTCCAAAGCCGAGGTCTAACCTCGGCTTTTTTAAAAAAGCCGAGGTTAGGCCTCAATATCTGTAGCGCAATGCTAATTCAAAGGCATCCTTTATGAGTCTTATGTTTGGCAAAGAGTTTCTGACGCCTTCAACGCACACCACGTCAAATCTACAGTCCTTATCTTCAAGGCCATTACTTTTTATATAGGAAAGAGCTGTTTTCGTGATTTGATCCTGTTTTTTCTTGTTAATGGTATATTCTGGAGATACCGATGTCGCGCTATTTATAGACCGGACTTCGATAAAAGAAATTACATCTTTATCAGTACCTATTATATCTATTTCACCCATTTTTGTCCTGTAATTTTTTCCAATTATCTTATAACCCTGCTTCTTTAAATATAAAAGCGCCAGGTCTTCACCGCGTTTTCCTGTCGACAATCTCTCAAAAGTCATTTTTCATAGGCGCGAAGCTTTTTCTGTGGATCTGGCACGGGCCATACGTCTTTATTGCCTCTAAATGCGCCTTTGTGCCATACCCCTTATGCCTCGAAAATCCATATCGAGGGAATCTCCTGTCAAAAAAGTCCATCATCCTATCCCGCGTGACCTTGGCAATAATCGACGCTGCTGCTATTGAAAGGCTCTTCGAGTCCCCCTTTATAATGCGCACCGTGCGATACGGGAGTCCTGGGTCCATATTGCCATCGACAAGTACACAAACCTTCTTTCTTATCTGAGACTCTTTTTTATTATTTACGCGGCAATAGTCCTTGAGAAGATTTTTTACAGCCTCTCTCATGGCTGAAAGAGTCGCAACGCGTATATTCTTTTTATCAATGAACTGATGATCCTTTTTACCTATACCAAATACAGCCTTTTTTGAGATCTCGCAAAAACTCTTTTCTCTCTGTCCTTGAGCTATCTTCTTGGAATCGTCGATTCTTTCTCTATACTGAGGCAAGCTAAATCTCTTTAGAGGAGATCGCTTCAGACTCACCGCGCCTGCCACTACTGGCCCTGCCAGAGGGCCGCGGCCCGCCTCATCCATGCCTATTATTAAAGACGCTCCATCAAGAAATGCCTTTTTCTCCCAGAGAAGCATCCGCTTTTTTCTCAAACTCACGCTCTTCTTCGATCTTCGTGTGCTTTCCAATTCTTTTCCTTAAATAATACAGTTTGGCGCGTCTGACCTTGCCTTTTTTTACTACCTTTATAGAGTCGATCACAGGCGAGTGCAATTGAAAAAGCCTTTCTACACCTTCGCCATATGATATACGCCTTACTGAAAAGGTCTCCCTGACTCCAGAGCCCTTCTTTGCTATACACGTGCCCTCATAGGCCTGAAGTCGAGTCTTATCACCTTCTTTTATCTTGATGGATACTTTCAGCGTATCCCCCACATTAAACATAGGCACATTCTTTTTCATAAAATCTTTTTCTATCTCACTGATCTTGTTCATAAATCCCCTTTCTTTTTCTTTAGTAAATCCGGTCTTTTTTTCTTCGTTGCTTTTAAAGACTCTTTTTTGCGCCACTCCTTTATTTTTTCATGATCACCTGACAAAAGCGCATCAGGGACCTTCATGCCTTTATAGTCAGCAGGCCTTGTGTATTGCGGATACTCCAATGTTCCCTTTGAAAAGGACTCGTTCTCAGAAGAGTCTTCGTTTCCCAGCGCGCCAGGTAAAAGCCTTGTAACAGCATCTATGACTACCATTGCTGGAAGTTCCCCTCCGGTCAAAACATAATCTCCTATTGAAATCTCATCATCAACAAGGTGTTCCTGCACCCTCTCATCAATGCCTTCATAATGCCCGCATAGCAAGACCATATGCTCATATTTAGATAATTTTTTTGCCAGCTTGTGATTAAATGTCTTGCCCTTTGGGCTCAACAAAACAACTCTGGTCTTTAGTCTTTTGTCTTTAGTCTTTTGTCTTATATAATTTACTACTTCAAAAAATGGCTCGGCGTTCATGACCATGCCAGGTCCGCCGCCGAATGGCTTGTCATCTACTTTCCTATGCTTATCGCTAGTAAACTCTCTCAAGTCTACTATGTCTATTTCGACAACGCCTTTTTTCTGCGCCCGCTTTATGATAGACTCGCCCAGCACAGCATCAAACATCTTTGGAAATATAGTGACAACATCTATGCGCATAAGTTCCGCGTTTAAATTACACCTTGCTTCTTAAGCAAGACACGCACGATCTCAGATGGCGTAGCGCCATTACTTATCCAGTATTTGGCTCTCTCTTTGTCGAGCTTTATGGCTGGCGGCTTCTTTGATGGATCGTAGTAACCTATCTCATCTATTGTCTTGCCGTCTCTTGCGCGTTTTTTGTCTGCCACAACGATTCTCTGATGCGGCTTTTTCTTTGTACCAAACCTCTTGAGTCTAATTCGTACTGCCATTATTCCTCCTTCTCTCTTTTTATTTTAGCTCCTAATTTTTCTAGCTTTTCTTCGATGTTGTGATATCCCCTGTCTATATGATAGATCCTGGATATCTCTGTCTTTCCTTTGGCAACCAAGCCCGCGAGTATCAATGCCGCGGACGCGCGAAGATCTGACGCCATTACTGGCGCGCCGCTAAGCCGCGTAGCTCCCTTCACGATCGCGCTTGGCCCTTCGAGAAATACCTGCGCGCCCATCCTTGCGAGCTCGCTCACGTGCATAAACCTTTCAGGATATATCTTCTCAGTGATGACACTGATGCCCTTTGTCGCTGTCATAAGCGCCATCATCTGCGCCTGCATATCAGTTGGAAAGCCAGGGTATGGCAGAGTCGCAACATCTACTGGCTTTAAAGAGCGGGACTTTTTAACGTGCAGACCATCTTTGACACTCGTAACCTTTATCCCAACACTCTTTAATTTATCTACCAAGGCCCCTACATGCTCTATCCTGGCATGCTTTATAAATATGTCTCCCCCTGTAATAGCGCTCGCTATCATAAAGGTGCCTGCCTCGATCCTGTCGTAAATCACTGAGTGCTCTGCGCCATGAAGCGAGCGTACACCATCTATCTCTATGACAGGTGTTCCGTTTCCTTTTATCTTAGCGCCCATCTTAATAAGAAATCTTGCCAGATCATCTATCTCTGGTTCGCATGCAGCGCTTTCAATCACAGTCTTACCTTTTGCGAGTGTCGCAGCCATCATAAGATTTGCAGTTGCCAGGACACTTGAACCAAAATTTCCACCAAGATACACCCTGCTCCCTCGAAGCTCTTTCGCATTTGCTACTATATAACCATGTTCGATCTTGATATCAGCTCCTATTGAACGCAACCCTTTTACATGTAAATCAATAGGCCTTGGACCTATGACGCATCCGCCAGGCATTGAAACTTCTGCATGCTTTAGCTTAGCCAATACAGGGCCAAGCACGCATATAGAAGCCCTCATTGTACTCACCAGCTTATATGGCGCAGTATAATTGGAATAACCAGCTGGCTCCACTATAACAGTATCGTCTTCCATTGCCACCTTTGCGCCCAGATAACGCATTATCCGAAGCATAGTATAGACGTCTCTCAGTGGCGGCACATTTTTTATTATTGATTTTCTGTCTGTTAAAAGTGTTGCTGCCAGAATAGGGAGCGCCGCGTTCTTTGCGCCGCTTAACTCAACGCTGCCTTTTAACCTTACCCCGCCTTCTACAATAAACTTATCCATACAATCCTATCTATGTCACTAAAGTCCCTTTTTACCCTATATATCCTATATATACTTTTTGCCCCAAATATATCCAATATTGCATCCCTCTGCCCAAAACCTATCTCTAAAAATATAGAGCCCTTCTCTCTTAAATACACTGGCGCCTCATTCTCTATGCGCCTGTAAAAATCCAAGCCATCCTCTCCGCCATACAGGGCTCTTCTTGGCTCGCAGCGCACCTCTTCCTGCAGCCATTCAAAATCAGCCTTTTTTACATACGGCGGGTTGCATACTATTATATCAAATTTCTCTCTTTTTTCCAACGGTAAACCTTTAAAAAGATCGCCTTCGTAAAATGTAATGTTCTTCTCAACCTTATGACGCGTAGCATTTTTTCTTGCAATCTCAAGACTTGCCCCTGAAATATCCGTAGCAACGATTTCTGCATCAGGAAGCGCATGCGCCAAACTAACAGCAATATTCCCCGACCCAGTACAGAGATCCAACACCCTTGTCCCTTGTCCCCTGCCCCTTGTCCCTTCCAACACCTCCCAAACAAGCATCTCCGTCTCCGGCCTCGGAATAAACACGTCTTTATTCACGACAAAGTCCAGTCCCATGAAATCAGTACGACCTTCTGTATATTGAATAGGTTCAATCATGTCATGTCGAGTAAGGCGAAACCTCCGTCATGTTATGTGGCGGAGGTTTCGCCTTGGGCACCCTGTCCCAGTTTTAATTTTCTCTCTGCCTGCAAAAGCGCGTCTATGATCTCGTCTATCTCACCTTCCATTACCCTGTCCAGCTTGTGAATCGTAAATCCTATCCTGTGGTCAGTCACGCGCCTATCTGGAAAATTATACGTCCGTATCTTTTCGCTGCGATCGCCTGTGCCTACCTGGTTTTTTCTATCGCTTGCTGTCTTTTTTTGCTGTTCCCGCCGCAGATTATCAAGCACCCTCGCTTTAAGCACCTTCATTGCGGCGGCCTTGTTTTTGTGTTGAGATCGCTCATTCTGACATTGCACCACTGTCCCGGTCGGGATATGCGTGATCCTTACAGCAGAATCCGTGACATTCACATGCTGACCTCCTGCGCCACCCGCACGATAAGTATCTATCTTCAAATCCTGCGGATTTATCTGCATATCCACATCCTCTGCTTCAGGCAAGACAGCCACAGTTACGGCAGAGGTATGTATCCTGCCAGAAGACTCAGTGGTAGGAACGCGCTGCACTCTGTGCGCTCCCTTTTCATGCTTTAATTTTTTATAGACATTCTTTCCTTTTATGGAAAATATTACTTCCTTGAAGCCTCCAGCCTCTGCAATGTGGCTATCCATCACCTCTATCTTCCAGCCAGCCTTTACAGCATGCTTGGAATACATTCTGAAAAGATCTCCCGCGAATAACGATGCCTCCGCGCCTCCTGTGCCTGCCCTTATCTCCATAATGACGTCTTTAGCGGCATCTACATCCTCATCCAGGATCATCTCTTCGAGCTTGAGTTGCAATCCACCCTTCTTCTTTTTCAGCTCGCTGATCTCCTTCTTTGCCATGTCAATAAGCTCAGCATGCGACTCTTTTTCCAAAAGCCTCTCTGTGTCGCTTATCTCAGCAAGGATCTTCTTGTATTCTTTGTATTTCGCTACGGTATCTTCCAGGGACGCAAGTTCCTTGGCAAGCTTCTGATATCTCTCCCTGTCAGAAACCACCCCACTATCCATCATAAAACCATGGATCTCTTCATAGCGTTTTAGCTGAGCATCAAATTTCTCAAACATAATTTATTTCTTCTTGTATTTCTTCAAGAACTTCTCGACCCTGCCGGCAGAATCAATGAATTTTTGCTTGCCCGTGAAGAATGGGTGACATTTGGAACATATCTCCACGCGGATATTCTGCTTTGTAGAGCGTGTATGAATAACCTCACCACACGCGCATATAATGGTCGTATCCTTGTAATTCGGATGTATCTTCTCCCTCATGTTCTCCTCCTTATTGGTTCATGCTCTCTAAAAATTCCTCGTTCGACTTTGTCCTTCTGAGCTTGCCAAGAAGAAGCTCCATTGCCTCAATACTGTTTAGCTCATTCAGGACCTTTCTTAATATCCACACCCTCTGCAGTTCTTTCTCGCTCATCAAAAGCTCTTCTTTTCTTGTGTTTGATCTTTTGATGTCGATCGCTGGGTAGACCCTTCTCTGGAACAGGTTTCTATCCATCTGCAGCTCCATGTTTCCAGTTCCTTTAAATTCCTCGAATATGACCTCGTCCATCCTACTGCCTGTGTCAACTAAGGCAGTAGCTATTATCGTAAGGCTCCCGCCCTCTTCTATGTTCCTGGCAGCGCCGAAGAATCTCTTTGGTTTATGAAGCGCGCTCGAATCCACACCGCCTGAAAGTATCTTTCCAGAATGCGGCACAACTGTGTTATACGCCCTTGCCAAACGCGTTATGCTATCGAGAAGTATCACGACATCCTTCTTATGCTCGACAAGCCGCCTTGCCTTCGCAAGCACCATCTCTGCCACCTGCACGTGCCTCTCAGCAGGCTCGTCAAATGTCGAACTTACTACCTCGCCTTTTACTGAGCGCTGCATATCCGTAACCTCTTCAGGTCTCTCATCTATAAGAAGTACCATTATAGAGGCATCAGGACAGTTTATCGCTATGCTATTCGCCACCTTCTGCATGATAATGGTTTTTCCACTGTAAGGCGGGGCGACTATCATACCCCTCTGCCCTTTTCCTATGGGTGTCAATAGATCCATTACCCGTGTTGAAAGCTCATCCTTTTTTGTTTCCAATTTAAATCTCTCGTTCGGATAAAGAGGTGTAAGGTTATCGAATAATATCTTATCCTTTGAGGCCTCAGGCCCTTCAAAATTTATCGCCTCTACCTTAAGGAGCGCAAAATATTTTTCACCCTCCTTTGGCGGCCTTATCTGCCCGCTCACAGTATCGCCCGTGCGCATGCTAAATTTTTTAATCTGCGAAGGTGAGACATATATATCATCCGGACCTGGAAGATAATTGTAATTGACAGAGCGCAAAAATCCAAATCCATCAGGAAGCGTCTCCAGCACGCCCTCGCCAAATATGAGGCCTGCCTTTTCTGTCTGCGCCTGAAGCACCTTAAATATCAGCTCCTGCTTTCTCAGCCCACTCACACCATTGACCTTTAGATCTACCGCCACCTTGTTCAGCTCTGACACTTTCAAGGATTTAAGTTTTTCAATATCTAATTTCTCTTTTACATTCATGTCACACTCCTAATTGTTTCCAGATCTTCCTGACCTGGGATAGTGTTTTTTTCTTCGATCCGCTATTATCTATGGTAAAGTCTGCAAGCGTCAGCTTTTTTTTTAAACTCGCCTGCATCCTTATTCTCTGTAAGCTGTCCTTTTTCCTTGAGTCGGCTTTGACAACGATTATTTTGTCCATATTTTTATAAAAATCACTCTCTATCAGAAGCGCGGCATCCACAACAATCTTTCTCTTTTTATTTCTTCGAATTATTTTATTTATTTCTTTTATCGCAGATGGATGTACTAATTTATTCAATAGATCCAATCTCGATCTATTACTAAACACGATCTCTGCAAGCCTGTGCCTGTGGATATTCTTTCTCGCATCAAGTATGCCTGCTCCGAAATGCTTAATGATCTTTTTGTACACTTGTTTAGGGCGCTCCATCAGGGAATGGCAAACCCTGTCAGCGTCGATCACAAAGGCGCCGCACCTCGCAAACATCTTTGCAACAGTACTCTTGCCGCTGCCATAATTACCCGTGATTCCTATTAACATTCTTCCATCTCCAGCCAATTCTTCCCGCACTTCACTGTTACCTTTACAGGCACGCGCAATTTTACAGCTCCCTCCATCTTTGTGCGGATAAGCTCCTTCATTGTCTCAAGCTCTTTCTTCGGCGCCTCGAACACCAGTTCATCATGCACCTGGAGCGTCATCACAGAAGAGAGTTTTTGCTTTTTTATTTCCTTGTGAATATCTATCATTGCGATCTTTATAAGGTCAGCTGCTGAGCCCTGTACAGGCGCATTGATCGCTATCCTCTCAGCCTGCTGCTGTTCTCTGGCGCCGCCTGTATTTATCTCAGGGATATATCTTCGTCTGTTAAAAAGCGTTGTTACGTACCCTATATCCCTGGCGCTCTCGATCGTATCCTCCATATAAGTCTTTACGCGCGGATATCTCTCGAAATATGCGTCTATAAACTGTTGTGCGCTTGCCGGATCAATAGAAAGGCCTCGAGACAAACCAAACGCGCTAATACCATAGACAATACCAAAGTTTACTGTCTTGGCATTCGAACGCATCTCAGGGGTAACGCCCTTTTCATCTACGTCAAAGATCAGGGACGCGGTATGCGTGTGTACATCTATGTCTTTTTCAAATGCGTCTACCAGCTCCTCGTCGCCTGATAAATGCGCCAGGATCCTCAGTTCGATCTGCGAGTAATCCGCTGCCACGATATATCTATCTTTTTCTCCAATAAACGCCTTTCTGATTCTTCTACCCTGCTCTGTCTTAATAGGTATATTTTGCAGGTTTGGCTTACTGGAAGAAAGCCTGCCTGTAGCTGTAACTGTTTGATTAAACGACGTGTGAAGCCTCCCTGTTTTTTTATTTATAAGTTCGGGCAGCGCGTCTATATATGTTGATTTCAGCTTTGACAGTTCTCTATACAGCAAAAGTTCTTTTGGTAATGGATGCACGCTCGATAATCTCTCCAATACACCTACATCCGTTGAAAAGCCTGTCTTTGTCTTTTTTATCACTGGCAGTTCCAGCTGCTCAAACAGGATCTTGCTCAGCTGCTTTGGTGAATTTATATTAAATTCACCCCCTGCCATTTTATAAATATTTTTTACTGTGTCAGCTAAAATCGCCTCTACCTCTTTTGATTCCTTCTTTAATAAGGCAGTGTCTATCTTTACGCCATTTCTCTCTATCTGCGACAGCACTTCTACCAAAGGCATCTCTATATCATTAAAAAGGCTGGACAGTTCCTTTTTGAAAAGCTCTTTTTCTAAGATCTGTTTCAGTCTCAACGTAACATCGCTATCCTCGCAGGAATATTCAGAAAGGCTATCCAGGGGCACCTCGTCCATGTTTATCTTTTTTTTGCCAGAGCCTAAAAGATCTGTCATTGATATCATCTTGTGGTCAAGGTATTCAAATGCAATGTCATCGAGATTATGATTAAGCTTTGAAGGATTTAATAAATACGACGCGATCATCGTATCGAACTCGATCCCCTTAAGCTCTATACCCTGCATTGCCAGGATAAGCTTTTCATACTTGATATTTTGCCCGATCTTTTTTATCTTTTCGTCCTCTAGGATTGGTTTCAGAGCACTAAACGCATACGCCATCCCAACCCCTTGTCCCTTGTCCCTTGCCTGCCCCGTACGAAATCTTTGATTTTCGTATGGGGTCCCTTGTCCCTTCGCTAACGCCACATAGTATGCCTTGCCTGGTTCCCAGCAAAACGAAACACCAAGTGGCCTTGCCTGCAAAGGATCCTCGCCTGTAGTTTCGAAGTCTAAGACAAACGAATCCTGCTTCTTCAATTTTTTCACAAGCTCATCAAATTTGGCCTTATTGGTTATGGTCTCGTAGCTGGCCTCTTGCCGCACCTGAGAATCTTGAGACGAAAACTCTTTTGCAAAGGCCTTGAATTCCAGGTCTTTAAAGATACCCAAAAGTCTTTGTGTATCAGGTTCACTCAAGCGCATGGATTCTTCGTCTATATCTATAGGCACAGCGCTATCCAGGATAGCCAGCTCCTTTGACATGTGAGCGCTCTCTTCGCCGTCCTTTAAAGTCTTTCTTTTTGAATCGCTTTTTATCTTATCAAGATTCTTGTAGAGCATGCCTATATCACCAAACTCCTTTATTAAATCAATGGCTGTCTTTTCGCCTATGCCGTGCACGCCTGGTATGTTATCTGTCTGGTCCCCTGCAAGCGCCATAAGATCCACGATACTCTCAGGCCCCAGGCCGGAAAACCTCTCTTCCACCTTTTTTCTATCATAAATAAGGCCTTCCTTATGCGTGGAACATATCTTTATATTCTCGCTTACGAACTGCAACATATCTTTATCGCCAGTCATTACGTAGGTCATTATGTCTTTTTTTGAAACCTTTTTGGCGATCGTGGCAAGGATATCATCTGCCTCAAAGCCCTGTTTTTCAAATATCGGAATATTATACGCCGATACTACCTCTTTTATGAGCGCCATCTGCGAGACAAGGTCATCTGGCATGGGTTTTCGCGTTATCTTATAATCCTTGAATTTCTTATGCCTGAATGTCGGGCCTTTTAGATCAAAGGCTATAGCGAGATAATCCGGTTTTTCGCTAGCGAGCAACTTTTTGAGCATCAACACAAATCCGTAGACCGCGTTTGTCGGCATGCCCTTCGAGTTTCTGAGCTCTTTTATGGCATAAAAAGCCCTGTAACAATAAGAATTTCCATCAATCAAAAATAATTTCTTCTTTTTCATGGATTGCTGTATGAAATGGAAGGATTTATGTGCGAAAATTAGTGAAGCTATTCCGGCAAAATATTAAGTATTGCCTCGAACTCTTTTCTTGCGCCAGGAAAATCGTCCTTCTGATAGCGCATTATGCCTTCATTATAATGATCTCCTATCCTCTCCTCCTTCATTTTATTTTTTACTTCCTGTTCCAGCTCCAAAAGCGCTGGATCACTGGGATTATCCTTTTTTGCCAGCCTTAGTGCATCAAGTGCCCTTGCGTATTCTCCTTTACCCAGATAATTTCGGGCCTTTGAGTAAGAGCTGCTAGCACCACCAGAAGCTGGCCTGGCCTTTTTAACACTGCTTGAGCGTTTAGCAGTCTTTTTACTCGTAGTAACGGCGGGTGTCTTTTGCTTTTCCTCTCGCAGTCTTTCTTCTGCCAGCCTCAACGACTCCTCTAGCTCTGCATCAATATCAGATCTCCTTGCCTCTTCCTTTGGAACACCTCCGAGCCTTGTCCATTCATCGCTAGAGGTCTTTTTCTTCTTCGCCTGCTTTTTCTTAACCCTTTTTCTCTTTACTATTCTTTTCTTTGGCCTGGGTCCTTCGACAAGCTCAGGACTTCGCTTCGCTCGCTTTCTTACTATTTTTTTCTTTGGCCTTGGTTTTATATCGCTTTTTACTGTCTTCTCTTCTGATTTGCGCTCTATCCTTGTCCACTCGTCCGAGTCTTTTTTCTTTTGCTGTCCTGTTTCTTCTTCTGGTGCTTGCTGTTCAAAAGTCCTTTCGATCTCTTGTATCTTTTTTGCATCAAGTAATCCTAATTTCTCTAGCCTTTGCCTTGCTTCATTTGTCCATGCGTCATTGGGCCTGCCAAGCTTATATCGCTTCATCCAGTAATACGCGGCCTTTTCAAGTTCTCCTTTTCTCTCGTATAGAAGCGCTAGATTCGTGTGGGCCTTTTCATAGCCAGGATCTATTATCAGGGCCTTCTGATATTCTGACTCAGCCCTATCAAGCCAACCCTTGGCCTCAAACAAAATCCCCAGGTCATTGTGCGGGGCAGCGTAATCTACATCCAGGGCAATTGACTTTTGATACCAGGAAATAGCACTGTCTATATCGCCTCTTTCCTGTGCCTCATATCCCTTTCCACGATAAGATGCAGCCTCATCCTTAAGTACTGCACCATATATATAACTAGTATTTACTAAAGATATAAGTGTTAGATAAAATAATATTATAAGGACTTGCGAAAAATACCTTCGCATTAATATCTCCATTTTTCACAAGTGTATCATATGGGCTTTGTTACGTCAAGGGCTATTTTATACTTTTGGAAAAATATCCTCCAGTCATGGCGTCCAGATCTGCAGTGAGTTCTTCTACGCGAAGCGCGCTTTCCATTTTATTCTTTATGTCAGTTGGCGGTGAAAGCTCAAGCTCTATCTGCAACCTGCGACGCTCAAAATATGTCCTAGTGATCTCGTCAAGTACATCATCCCTTAGCTGCACCATGAGCTTTGATCTTATGTCTATTGTAGTCTGGTTAGGATTCCAGATGATTTCGCCAAGGTCCCATTTAGCAGAAACACCCCAGTCGTGCGGGCCTGTGTAATACCTATCTGCTCCGCTGTCATAATTTATAGTCTTATCATAATCCACTGACACTTCCGGCAATAAAGGCTTCATTCTTGCCCCTCGCCTCCAGTTTTTTATTTTATCCGGATGCACCTCTGCGTATTCAATAGCTGCTTCCTGGATCTCCCTGATCGTAGGCTCATAGTCAAAATCTTCAAACACATCTCCTTCATCAAAAAAGCCGAGGCTGGGCCTCGGCTTTTTTGTATTATGCAATCCCTTATCTGTTGCGACCCAGATCCTCTTATTGCTGTCGATTGATAAAGAGTAAGCCTTGTTCGCTGACATGCCTTTATATAGCGCTGTCCAGCTCTGGTCTTTTTTATTGAAAATAAAAATGCCTTTATCTGTTGCCGCATAAAGATCGTCTTTAAATAAAAGTCTTTTTATCTTTTGGGATAATAATCCGCTGGATGGAAACACGCCCCATGTTTCTCCTGTATTGCTGCTTGTAAATATCCCTGAGTCGGTCGCGAGATAAATTTTTCCCTTGTCAATCGCGATGCTATTGACTGGTTTAGTTGAAGTCGCCGCATAATCTGCTTCATCGCTGTCATATTCTGACTCTTCTACAGCAGTCACAAATACCCTTTTCCATTTTCCCTCTCTTCCTTTATATACACCTGTTTCTGCCGCGAGAAAATCATGATCACCTAGAAACGCGACCCACTTTACGCTAAGATCCTGATCTTTTTTCCAAGTTGCGCAATTATCACTGCTAATAAAAAGACCTCTTCTTGTCCCAAGATAAATATCGCCATTCCGGGAAAAGGCCACATGCGATACATTATTCTCTTTTGCCCCTACACCTTTAAACACCTTCTTCCATTTGCTTTTTCCATCAATGCTTTTAAATGCGCCTCTTTCCGTGCACACAAACACTGCCTTTCTTGAAACCGCTACGAAATTAATACTATTCCCATCCTCTCTTGCGGTAAATACTACGGTCCAACTCTCACCGCTGTTCTCGCTCCTGTACATCTTCTTCTCAGACGAAGCATAAATAACACCCACCTTGGTAGGGTCCACCGCGACCTCTTTCATCTCAGCCTCGCTTATTCCCGTTACTATGTCCCATGCGTGGTCGGCGAATACGCTGGAACAGCACAAAATTACCGCCAGTAAAATTAAAACATGCTTCATAAAACACCTCCCTTTAGTATATTAGACACATGAGAAGGCGAAATTCTTTCATTTTTTTTCAGTATAGTCTTGCGGAAGGATAAAAGGCAAGCATAAACGGGTCACAAAATAATGCCTGAGAGACAGACCAACCCCTTAACTTTATACTTTTGTGACACACAGAAAAGTATAAAGTTAAAGGAGTTGCTTTAGAATTTTTGGGATGACGTTGTTTTCTAGGTTTTCTAGGCTGAAGGGTTTGGTGATGTAATCAGCTGCTCCTGATTCTTTTGCTAGGTCCATTACTACTTTTTCATCAACGCCTGTCATCATAATGACCTTGATATTCTTATCGATTTCTTTTATCTGCTGTAAAACCTTTATCCCTGATGGCCCAGGCATTCTTATATCTAAGAGCACTATGCTTGGCCGCTTTTCTTTTACTATAGCTAAAGCACTCTTCCCTTCATTGGCTACAAAGACTTCGTAATCTCTCTTGCTAAAAAAGTTTTGCAGGTAATCACTGGTTGGGAGATCATCATCAACTATTAATAATTTAACCATTGTATATCCTCCGTATCTTATTTTCCAAGCAATTCACAGATCTTGTCCGTAAGAACGTCCCACTTAAATGGCTTTACTATATAGGCGTCTGTACCCACTTCTTCGCCTGTCTTTTTATCTGAATCCAAAGCTCGGGCTGTAAGCATAACTATAGGAATGTCCTTATGTTCGGAGTCGTATTTTAACATACGGCAGACCTTATAACCGTCCATCTTTGGCATCATGACATCTAATATTATTAGATCTGGTTTTTTGCTGCGTGCCTCCTGGAGGGCCATATGACCATCATAAGCTACCATAACTTCATAGCCATCACTTTCCAGGCGCGACTTTGTCATGCGCGATATGTCTTTTTCGTCCTCAACCAGTAATATTCTCTTTTTATCCATGATCAAACTCCTCTTTCTATACCAATATAGCCTAGAATATCATACTTTTAAGGAAATTCAAGTAAATATTACCAATCCCAGTTTATAAAAGGCTTTGCCTTGGCTTTCTTTTTCCTCTTTTCCGTAGCTATAGCCTTCTGGATCCTATTTATAAGATGCTCAATAGCGCTTTCATTGACATTAATGAACTCTATACCCATTTTAAAAAGTTTTGCGTCATGCGTTGCTTTTTTCTTTGCGTACTTAACCTCTCCTTCGCCAGCTATAGTCACGCTGCTTAAATTAGACACTATTTCAAACTTAACCTTACTACCTGGCTTTATCTCCTTATCTGCACACACATGCATCCCAGTAAAACTTATATCCTTCAAATCCGCAGCTATACTACAAGATTTGATCTTTAGCGTAACACTCCCCTCAACCAAATACCTCTGATATCTCCTGGGTTTATAAGTCACAACACTCTCCTCAGATAAAGCTTTTCAAAAATCTAAACATCTTTTGTCCTGTCCTTATTATTTGGGTTTTTGCTTCTTTTGGGTATAAAATATAAAAATCTGAAAAATCAGTTATCCCTCCGTCGCCACTTTCAATTGGATCGAACTCTAATAAATTATCTTTATTGTCCCATCTAAAATAAGGAAATCCAAGCTTTTTATGTACCTTGAGTACAGTCTTCTCCTCCCCTTCAATGTTTAACAATCTAGGAGGGCCAACAAAGCAGCCGTTGTTCTGATTAACCCATAGTTTTATAAATCCTCCTTTTACAATTTCAACCATATGGCTAACCCAAGTCTCAGAATCTTTCATATATACAAGTGTACCTATGGGTAAAGATTTTAAATCAACGGATTGCACTTTTTCCCAGTCTTTTTTATCTCCATTATATGACGCAGGATAGGGCTCTCTAGCAACAGCGACCCATTTGTCTGCTTGAACTGAAACAAATGAATCAAACTCTGGGTATTCTTTAGGATTATGGAGTCGCTTAAAGACAGGGAATTCAACTTCTTCAATCCATCCTACTGCTGCAAGAGAAATAAAAATATCAATAATGTCTATCAAAAACTCGTCTATTCTAATTCTATCTTTAACACCTAAGTGGTCTTTTGAATCGACTACAGTACCAAGTACTTCATTCTTGCGCTGCAGATAAAGAATCTTTAGTTTATCGTCTGATAAACGCCTCCTAGACTCCTTGACAAAGATAGTGTCTGCAAAATAAAAGTCCTGGCCCACTTTAATTCTCTCTGATATATCACTGATTACTTTATAAAAAAGAGGTAAAGCATCCAAAAGGTAACCGCTTGGAACAAGATTTTGAAGATAACAGAGTTCAATAATGTTCTCAGTAGGAAAATCTATCTTGATAACTTCTTTGCCGTTTATAATATCTTTTGTCACAAAATCATGGTCTGGCGATTTTGCAATTTTCGATATATTATTGATATCCATGTGCAGTAAATCAGTTCCCATTCTGTGATCCAAGTAACCCTTTTTAAGCTTAGCGATCCAACTGAGGATATTTGCAGCTAAACTCCCCATGTATCTCTCTTGCAAAAGACGAGGATCTACGCTAAAAGCCTCTTTTTTTAAATAATCAAGAAACTCCTTTCTATCTGATTTTATCCTTACAATCTTTGCTTTTGTGCGTTTGCCTTTTGCAAAACAAATGGATGTCCTATTTTGACCTTGAAGTATCCAAAACTTATCGTTACCTAAATCCAAGACATCCGCTGGATGATCTTCGACAAAATCTTCTATCGACTCATTGTTATCGTCCAGCATTCTTAATAGATCGATCAGTTGCAATACATAAGGAGGGTGAAGAAATACCGCATTTTCAGGAGAAAGATATACATGTTCATCTGTTGTTTTCCACCATTTTTCTTCTTCGCTCAAGCTGGCTATCTCTTTATTGAAGTCGCTGGCAAACCCATAAATCTCTTCCCCCAGGTATTCATTCTTACGCCACCATAAATGAAAATCTAAAGTAGACCCACTAGTTCTGCACATCCTATACGTGTAAAATAGCTGATACAATCTCCGATCGATAAGTATTTTCTTATCAAAAAAACTAAGCCCGACATAGTTATCCGAACTTTCATATTGAATCAAATCCCCATCGGAATTCGCTGCGCGTGCAAGAGTTTCTACTCTTTCTATCTCTTGTTGTGAAATTAAGGGTTTCCTTAGATATCCCACATCAGACCCATACACTAAACCATTAGACAGGCACAATGTGGCCATTAAGATAACTGCGATTCCTGCATTATATCCTTTTCCAAACTTTCTCATAATCTACCCAAAAAATTAGCCTCCCCTTTTTATAAGGCTATATTGCTCCTATACCTATTCTAATGATAATTATACCATATAGATGCGCCATTTTCAACTTAACTTTACATTTTTGTGACACACAGAAAAGCTGTAGCTGTAGGCCAGGTTTAAACCTGGCCTACTAGCCCAAGATAATGCTCACCTTCTTCTTTTTTGCCGTGTTTGAGGCAGCCTTTAGCGTAGATTTGGCATTTGCGCTGGAGCTCAGCTGCGACGAGATTGCGCTGGCCTGGGGTGAGTGCACTTGAATCTAGTAGTTTGCGAATTGATTGTATACGATATTTGTCGATACCTGTGGCGTAAATGGACGATAATTGGTCTGGTCTGCCGCCGTCTTTTAAGGTCAGGGGCTTGTCTATCAGCAGGAATTCGTGGTTTACGCTTGTGCGGAGCCAGAAATCATAGTCTTCGCAGCATGGGAGGTTTTCGTTAAAGACTCCCACTCTATCAAAAAGTTCACGCCGCACCATTACTGTGGACATGCTTACGACACATAAAGGCAGACATTTATCAAAAATATACCCAGAATGCTTTTTGTGTTTTTTCTTCTGGTTAAGAAGTTTGCCATTTTTATACCATATCTCTTGCGTGTGTGAAATGAGACGCTGGGGGCTTTTCTGCATTGCGTCGATTTGTATGGCAAGCTTATCTTTGTCCCACCAGTCATCTGAGTCGAGAAATGCTATAAAAGGTTTTGTGGATTTTTCTATTCCTCTATTTCGCGCCCATGCAGGGCCTTTCTGAGCAGTGTCTTCGATAACGATCAACTCAAAATCTTTATATGTCTGGGATGAGACTGAATCTATGGCCTTTTTTAAAAGAGTTGGGCGATTATAGGTGGGGATAATGACGCTTATCATGTCTGGTCATTCTATTGTGATTTTGCCTGTACTTCCGATTATTGAGATGGTTCTGGATTCGCCGCGCTTGTCAGCAATGGTGATGGAGCCGCTTATGCCTTTTATTGCGCCTGTTGAAAAAAAAGTGACTTTGTCCTCTTCAAAGGTTATAGGGTCGTCCTTCTCGCCTTCTTCAGTCTCTGGGACTTTGAATTCTATAGAACGCGAAAGTCTTCTTTTCTTTTCAAAAATAGCTCCAGTAGAATCCTCTATCCAGTATTCTCCCTCTTCTATATCAAACACAACTGTATTTTCTTCCCTGTGTGTAATAGCATTGCTTCTTGCAACGCGCAATGTACCCATGATAGCCCTTGCAGAAGTTTTTATGCGCAAACCCTTGCCAAATCCAGACGTAAACGGCAAAGAAATCCCAAGAAGCATCGCAATAATAGCCAATACAACAAGCATCTCCACTAACGTGAAACCAATTTTACCAATTCGTAATGTCGTCTTTTTCTGTTCCATCGCCTTTTCCATTTGGGCCCAGGGAATAAATGTCGTATGAATATTCATTGTTCACGCCAGGGTTCGTATAAACATAGGGATTGCCCCATGCATCGAGATATGCGCCTTCTTCGTCCCGCTCTTTGTCTTTGATCTTCATATACGGGCCGCTCCAGTCAAGATCTTCTGGGTCTTCTGTTAAAGCTGCGACCAAATTCACGTTGCCAGATTCAGGATATTCGCCCATGTCTGTCTCATACATGCTTATGGCTGTCTCCATCGTGGCGATCTGCGCCTTTGCCTTAGTCATGGCGCCACGCTTCCTAGCCTGCTGCGCACCACTAACTACCATACCAGCAAGAATGGTGATGATTGCTATCACAACTAAGAGTTCGATCAAGGTAAAGCCTTTATTTTTCATAACTCACCTTTCTTCAGCGTATTTCCGCGTCTCAACTTTACTTGGCAAGGCTGGACCTCGGCTTTTTTAAAAAAGCCGAGGTCCAGCCTTGCCAAGTAAAGTTGAGCTTCCGCGGGGTTCCGCGATTATACATACTCCTTCGTCTCGCGCAAGACCTCTTCCACGCCAGTCTCCCCAGCAATGATCTTTGCTATACCGTCCTGACGCAATGTCTTCATGCCGAGTTGTTGCGCAGCGATTCTGATCTCTGAGGAACTCGCGCGTTTTACAATGAGGTCTCTTATTTTTTCCTCCATTATAAACAATTCGTATATCCCTACGCGGCCCTTATATCCTGAACCATTGCATTCTGAACAACCCTTGCCTTTATAAAATTTTACACCTTTTAGCTCGTCCGCTGAAAGGCTTAGTTCAGAGATCTCATTCTTCTGGGGCTCGTATGGCTTTTTGCATTTCCGGCAAAGCAGTCTCAATAGCCTCTGCGCAATAACTACCCTCACAGTAGATGTTATAAGAAATGGCTCCACGCCCATGTCCATTAGCCTTGTGATAGCGCCTGGCGCGTCATTGGTATGCAGGGTACTAAAGACCAGGTGGCCTGTGAGCGCGGACTGAATCGCTATTTCTGCTGTTTCAGAATCGCGGATCTCTCCCACCATTAAGATATCAGGGTCCTGCCTCAGCATATGGCGCAATGTCTTTGCGAATGTAAGGTCTATCTTGGTATTTATTGCTATTTGTATAATACCCTCTATGTCATATTCAACAGGGTCCTCAGCAGTAATTATCTTGGATTCGATCTTATTTATCTCCCGTAAACACGAGTACAGTGTTGTTGTCTTTCCGCTACCTGTTGGACCAGTAGTAAGTATTATGCCATTGGGCCTGTCTATTGCCTTTCTGAGCTTAGATTTAACGTCGTCATTCATGCCGAGCTGGTCAAGCGACAGGCTCACAACACTTTTATCCAATACCCTCAGGACAATGCTCTCGCCATAAAGAGTCGGCAATGTCGAGACCCTCAGATCCACAGACTTAGTGCCTATCTCCATCATGATCCTGCCGTCCTGCGGAAGTCTATTCTCTGCAACATCCAGGTTTGCCATGACCTTTATCCTGGAGCTTATGGCAAGGCTAAGGTCTTTTGGCGGATGCGCGGCATCATAACACACACCGTCTATCCTGTAGCGTATTTTATATTCTTTTTCAAACGGCTCAAAGTGTATATCTGATGCCTTCTCCCTTATTGCGCGAAGGAGCACCATATTTAATAATTTCACGACTGGCGCCTGCGACGCGATCTCCTTAAGCTTATCTGCATCAGCTGCTGCCTTGCTCGTGACTTTAGCAGATGTCTTTTTCGCTTCATCAATGATCTCGCCGAGCGACTCTTCTTCCTCGCCATAATAGCGCTCAACTGCCTTTTTTATCTCAGATTCATCCGCGGCGACCATCTTGATGTTTAATCCTATTACAAAGCGCAGGTCATCCGCCATTTTCATGTTTGACGGATCAGAAACAGCTATAATAATAGCGCCTTTCTCGATCTTTAGCGGCACAATATTGTAAAACTTCGCAGTGGAGGCTGATATCTTATTGATAGCGGCCCTGTCTATATTAGATAAATTATATTGCGATTTTTCAGACATCCTGTGTCACCCTTAGCACTTCCTGGATCGTTGTATAGCCTCGCCTTACCTTTTCCAGGCCATCGTCCTTTAAGCCCCGCATGCCTGCCTCTCTTGCCTTTTGGGCAATCTGAGTGCTGGAGGCATTATTCAATACCATCTCGCGTATCGCGTCAGTCATTGTCAAGAGCTCAAATATACCTATCCTTCCTTTAAAACCTGTATCACTGCAGGCAGAACACCCTTTACCTTTATAGAGTTCGACCTTTTCGTCTGGGCCTGGCGGCTTTAAACCAAGTAATTTGGATTCTTCATCAGAGGGCTTGTAGCCAATCCTGCACGACGGGCATATGGACCTTACTAATCTCTGGGCCAGCACGCCCTGCACTGTTGAAGACGTCAGATATGGTTTAATGCCCATATCAACCATTCTCGTAATAGCGCCTGCCGCATCATTTGTGTGTAGTGTGCTGAATATCAAATGCCCTGTAAGAGCAGACTGCACTGCTATCTGAGCTGTTTCCGTGTCTCTTATTTCTCCGACCATTATAATGTCAGGCGCCTGTCTCAGCATCGACCTGAGACCGCCAGCAAATGTAAGGCCTATCTGAGGATGGACCTGCACCTGGTTTATGCCGTCCAGCTGATACTCTACAGGATCTTCTATGGTGATGACCTTGCGTTCTTTCTGATTCACATGACTGAGTGTTGCATAAAGCGTGGTTGTTTTTCCGCTGCCTGTAGGGCCAGTCACAAGCAGCATACCATTCGGCAGGTTTATCAATCTCTCAAATGCCTTTCGCTGATCCGGCATAAATCCCAGGTCCTCAAGCCCGACTAGAAAACTTGATTTATCAAGGATCCTCATGACAACGCTCTCTCCATGTATGCCAGGTAAGCTCGATACCCTGAGATCCAATTCCTTTTTATCAATGCCTATTTTTATCCTGCCATCCTGGGGCAGGCGTTTTTCCGCAATATCCATGCCCGCCATGATCTTGAGCCTACTTATGATAGAACCCTGCAATCGCTGCGAAGGACCTGGCACCTCATACAAGACCCCGTCTATTCTGTAGCGCACACGAAATTTATGCTCCAATGGCTCAATGTGTATATCGCTCGCCCTCTGTTTTACCGCCTCCTGGATAATAAGATTTACCAGTTTTATTATTGGCGCGTCTTCAGTGCTGCCCTTTACAGCCTTTATGCCTTCTGAGGCCTTTGCAAAATCAATGCCTGAGGCTTGTTTGGATGCAGGTCCCAGGGCCTTTAGCACTTTATCCAGATCCTTGGTCTGGACAAGCTCAAACTCAACACTCGCGCCAGTCATCTTTTCCAAGTTTTTCTGGGCTAAAAAATTCAGGGGGTCATCTGTTCCAAGAACAAGATTATTATTCTCTTCTCTTAGAGGAATCAGTCGATGGGACGGACCAAGATTTACTGGCAGGCGATCCTTAAGCTTATCGTCGATATTCTCGGACTTTATCACTATAGGTAATATGCCTATCTGCGGAATAAGGGTCTTGCCTACCTCTTGATTCGACACATAGCCCAGCTTGACCAGAATGCTACTCAGTCTCTGGCCAGTCTTTGCCTGTTCTTCAAGGGCCTTCTGTATCTTTGCCTCATCCAAAAGCCCGATACCTATCAAAACCTCTTTTACCGCATCCTGTTTTCGTATCATTTGTTTATCATGCTCGCGAAATAGCCTGCGCCAAAGCCGTTGTCGATGTTTACGACAGTTACTCCGGGCGAACAACAGTTCATCATGGTCAAAAGCGGCGCAACGCCTTTAAAGCTGGAGCCATAGCCGACACTCGTGGGTACTGCTATGACAGGCTTATCTGTAAGTCCTCCCACCACGCTGGCAAGCGCGCCTTCCATGCCCGCGACAACAATAACGACATTTGCCTTGGAGAGTTCTTTTACCTTGTCAAGTAACCGGTGTATGCCAGCTACTCCCACATCGTATATCGTCTTTACTTTGTTGCCCATTACCTCCAGCGTAAGCCTTGCCTCTTCAGCAACAGGTATATCTGCCGTACCTGCTGTCAGGATCAAAACTGTTTTTTTGCTCTTTAACTTTTTCTTTTTCAAATAAATTATCCTGGACGCGGCATCATATTTTAAACTGGGACAGTCTATCTTTAGATAATCGTATAATTTTTCATCAGCTCGCGTAAAAAGGATATGCGGATTTCTTTTTAAAATATCGTTGAGGATTTTTTTCACATGCTGCGGCTTCTTGCCTTCACAATAGACGACCTCGCCAAACCCCTTGCGAAGCAGCCTGTGATGATCGATCCTGGCAAATCCTAAATTTTTATAAGGAAGATCTTTTTTTGAGCTCATTTAAAAATAAAATATAAAATGACTACTATTGCTGCGGCTGAATAGATATAAAAATCATTGAAATAAAAAAAGTCTTTTATGCCATCGAGGAAGGTGCGAGGTTCTCTTAGTTCACGTCTTCTTGGAGACCTGCGACGATAAAGATTAAGGTCATCGACTCTGAATCTAGTGTAAATCCCGCCTATCTTATAGGTAGGCACCTTGCTTCTTTCAGATAGTTTCTGTAATTCAGTAGCAGGCAGACCTAGATAGTCTGCCGCTTCTTCTAGTGTCAAAAATTTCTTCATCATAATTTTTTTGCCTGCTATCTAGCTTTTTCCTTTGCTATCCACTCATCCACTCTTAGCCTGTCAAACCTCCACTCTTTACCGTCTTTAAACGCGGGTATCTTTCCTGAATTTGCCCAGTCCATTATATTTGAGGCCTCTACCTCAAGGTACTTTGCCAGCTCATTCACGCTAAAGACCCTGCTTCTTTGGCTAGACTGATTGAGCATGCGGCACTTTCCCTGTATAACAGCGCCTGGCTCAACAGCCAAAACAGGTGTTGTCAAGTCTCCCACAATATGCGCAGTCGAAAGCACCCTTAATTCTTTTGTAGAAGCGATATTACCTGTGATCTTTCCAGCCACCACCACTTCTTCGCCATTTATGTCCGCGCGAACAGAGGCATTGTCCCCTATAGTAAGAATACCTTTTGTATCCAGCTTCCCTTCAAAGTCTCCATTGATCCTCAGATTTACAGGATCCTTGAACGCCAAAGACCCCTGCATACTGGCATCTACATCCAGTATCTTCTCTTCATTCTTGTCTTTTCTACCCATATCCTGCCTCCTTTCTTTTTTACACAACCTTTCTCAATACATAAAGTGCGGCCAGGGCAATAGCGGTTGTTACATATCCTGCTACATAAAAACCGCAGCCAACTGCCAGGCCTATACCTGCAACAGTCCATAAACTCGCTGCTGTTGTAAGGCCCATAACAGATGCGCCCGAACGTATAATCGTGCCTGCGCCTAAAAATCCAATGCCTGTCAGCACCCCAGCAGCTATCCTTGCCGGATCTGCAGTACCAACACTGCCATACGTCATGGCTATATACAAAGAGGTCAACATGACAAGTGCAGACCCAACGCAAACAAGTATATGCGTCCTGAACCCGGCAATTTTTTTATTGTGCTTCTCCCTCTCGATACCGACTAAACCACCCAACAGCGCAGCCAACCCCAATCTCACAATCACCTGCATATCTGTAATCATACACGCCCTCCTAACCTGTATGCCAGGCCTGCTACCATTGCAGCATTATCTGAGCATAATTGTAGCGGCGGAAAAAAGACCTTAAGGCTTCTAAACATCGCCTCTCTCGCAATCATCTCCCTAAATCGAGAATTAGCGCTTACTCCTCCGCCGATGACAAGTGTTTTTAAGTTATGTTTCTCGAGCGCCTTGATAGTATTATTAACAATAACCTTAAGCGCTGCTTCCTGAAAACTAGCAGCTATATCCTCTTCTTGTCCCTTGTCTCTTGCCTGCCCCGTACGAAATCTTTGATTTTCGTATGGGGTCCCTTGTCCCTTAACATAATACAAAACTGCAGTCTTAATTCCACTAAAGCTAAAATCAAGGCCGCCTTTAATTGGCCTACATGTAAACTTTATGGCTTTTGCATCGCCTTTTTTCGCGAGCCTGTCTATTATAGGTCCACCTGGATATCCTAATCCTAGAATCTTCGCCACCTTATCATATGCCTCGCCAATTGCATCATCTAAAGTGTCACCGAGCGTTGTAAAACTGTCAAAGCCCTCCACAAGACAAAGCCTCGTGTGCCCGCCAGATATGATAAGCCCGATAAAAGGAAACCTCGGCGCATCCTTGCACATCAATGCAGAATAGATGTGAGCCTTAAGATGATCCACAGCAATAAACTCTACACCTAATGCATAAGACAATGCCTTTGCGCATGAAATTCCACATAGAAGCGCTCCCACGAGCCCAGGCCCTTGTGTCACAGCCACAGCATCCACATCATTTATCTTCAGGCCAGCATTATTCAAAGAGCGATTTACTACCTTGTCTATATTCTCTACGTGATGCCTTGTTGCGATCTCAGGCACTACACCGCCGAACCTCTTATGCTGTTTCAAGCTCGACGAAACTACATTGGATAAAATCTTTATGCCATTTTCTACTACACTCGCGGCTGTCTCGTCACAGGAAGTCTCGATGCCTAAAATCAACATACTATTTCTCGCTGTATATGATGATGCCCTTCAGCACATCTACAGCGCTCATGATCTGATTATCGTATTCTATCTTTTCCTTTTTTTCTTCATCCTCTTTCTTCTCTTGCAGTTCATCAAATACAGCAAGGGTATCTTCTTCTTTTTCCTCGACCTTTGGCTTTTTCTTGTATTCCACTTCTATGTCCGGCATTATACCCTCGCCATGGATCGAACGGCCATTAGGCGTAAAATACTTGCTGGTCGTGAGTCGCACTGCTGAACCATCTGAGAGAGGCACTACTGTCTGGACAGATCCCTTGCCAAAGCTCTTTGTGCCCATGATAAGACCCCTCTTATAATCCTGAATAGCTCCTGCTACTATCTCAGAAGCGGACGCGCTTCCGCTATTTACCAGAATAACCATTGGATAATCAAGGTGCTTTTTCCTGCCTTTTGATTTGAATATAAAATTCTGACTTTCAACACGACCTTTTGTTGAAACAACGACCTTGCCTTCTTCCAGAAACTTTTCTGAGACACTTACTGCGGAATCAAGGAGGCCTCCGGGATTATTCCTGAGATCAAGGATAAAACCCTTCATGCCCTCTTTTTCAAGATCCCTCAAGCCTATCTCCAGATCCTTGTGGGTATTTTCCTGAAATTCTATAAGTCTTATATATCCAATGCCGTCCTCTATGATCTCCACCTTCTTGATACTTTCTATTTTTATGATAGAGCGGGTTATTGTAAAATCCAGGAGCTTTCTTTCCTCTTCCCGCAGAACAGTCACGCGCACATCTGTGCCTGGTTTTCCACGCAGCTTTTTGACTGCCTCTATAAGCGTTAGGTCTCTTGTAATCTCGTCTTCTATCTTTACGATCTTATCGCCAGCCTGAAGGCCTACTTCATGAGCAGGTGTGCCATCTATTGGCGATATTATTGTAAGGAGATTGTCTTTTATGGTGATCACTATACCTATGCCTCCGAACTCGCCCTCAGTCTCTATCTTCATCTCCTGATACATGTCAGGATCCATGAACTGACTGTATGGATCAAGTGACGCGAGCATACCCTTCATCGCGCCGTATATAAGATCTTTTGACTTTGCCTCTTCAACATAATCCGAGCGTATGAGGCTCATTGCATCTGAGAAAAGCTCTAGTTCCTTGTAGAGATTATCTGAAGTTTCTTCTTTTTCAGCAAAACTAATACTATAAAACAAAGCCACTGCCAAAAAACCTATCACCATCATCCCTACAGCTATCCTTCTCCTCATATCTCTCCTTTCGCTAAAGTAGACAAAACAGTCAGTGACTGATTTGTCTACTTTAGGTAATTAACTTGTTTCTTAGAATCTCGTTTACCTTCTTTGGATCCGCCTTGCCCTTTGTCTTTGCCATGACCTTGCCAACCAAGGCCATAATAGCATTCTCTTTGCCGCTTTTAAAGTCATTGACTATCTTTGCGTTTTCAGCGATGACCTCATCTATTGCCTTTTCTATCGCGCCCTGGTCAGAGATCTGCTCCAGGCCTTTTTCTTTTACTAGCGCGGCAGGGTCTTTAGCGCTTTCGATCATATCTATTAATAGCGTCTTTGCGACTTTTCCTGTAATCGCGCCGCTATCTATCATCTTAAGCATACCCGTAAGATGCTCGACTTTCAAGCTTAACTTGCCAATTGTCAGATTCCTTTCCTTCATGTACGCAGAGACATCTCCCATGAGCCAGTTAGCCACTATCTTTGGCTTCTTGTATATCTTGACGCATTCCTCAAAATAATCTGCGATTGCTTTTTCGCTGACCATGACAGATGCATCGTACTCAGAGAGCTTATAATCTGAGACAAGCCTTTTCTTTCTCGGTTCTGGAAGCTCTGGTATATCCTTTCTTATGCCCGCAAGTAGTTTTTCTTCAAAATCAAACGGCACAAGGTCTGGCTCTGGAAAATATCTATAATCATGCGCCTCTTCTTTTGAGCGCATGGATTCCGTAACATCTCTTGCTGAATCATAGAGCCTTGTTTCTTGCACGATTCTTTGGCCGCTTTCCAAAAGCTCTTTTTGTCTGTCGCGCTCGTATTCCAGCGCAGCCTTGACCCCCTTGAACGAATTCATGTTCTTTATCTCTGTCTTTACGCCAAGCTCTTTGGCGCCTGGCTTTCTCAAAGAGATATTGGCATCGCAGCGTAAACTCCCTTCTTCCATATTGCAATCAGACACGTCTACATACTCAAGGATTGATTTAAGGACTGTGAGATAGGTGTAGGCCTCTTCCGGAGAATTTATGTCGGGTTCGCTTACGATCTCTAAAAGCGGTGTGCCAGAGCGATTAAAATCTACGAGACTGTAGTCTTTCTGATGAAAAAGCTTGCCTGTATCCTCTTCCAGATGCACCCTTGTTATGCCAATGCGTTTTTCTTTGCCATCCGCCATGATCGGAAGATAGCCATGCGCTGACAGGGGCTGGCTGAATTGGGAGATCTGGTATGCCTTTGGCAGGTCTGGGTAAAAATAATTTTTCCTATCAAATCGTATCTCTTTGGCGATCTGGCAATTAAGCGCTATGGCTACCTTTGCACCAAGCTTTAGCGCGTCTCTATTCAAAACAGGCAGAGAACCTGGAAACCCCAGACACACGGGACAGGTCTGAGTATTGGGCGCAGCGCCAAACTCTGTCGAGCACCCACAAAAGACCTTGCTCTTTGTCTTTAGCTGTAAGTGGACTTCTAAGCCGATTACTGTTTCGTACATCATATCCTTTTATCCAAAAAAGCCGAGGCTGGACCTCGGCTTTTTATTTTTGCCGAGGTCCAGCCTCGGCTTTTTTGTAACTTGCTCGTAATTATGCGCTATTCTTAAAATCATCTCTTCGTCAAATGCCTTGCCGAGTATTTGGAGTCCTATGGGCAACTTATTCTTTGTGAATCCGCATGGAATCGATATGCCAGGGATGCCAGCTAAATTCGCGGAGATCGTAAATATATCTGAGAGATACATCGTTAGCGGATCTGCTGTTTTTTCGCCTATCTTAAACGCGGGTGTTGGTGTAGTCGGAGTGACTATGGCATCGTATTTCTTGAACGCGTCCTCAAAATCTTTCTTTATCAATGTCCTGACCTTTAGCGCCCGTAAATAATATGCATCGTAATAACCGCTGGATAGCGCAAATGTACCTAAGATAATTCTGCGCTTTGCCTCATCGCCAAAACCTTGCGCCCGAGTCTTCTTGTGCATGTCAATGACTGACTTTGCCTGACTTGCTCTCAGGCCGTACTGCACGCCGTCGAATCGCGCTAGGTTTGAACTTGCCTCAGCTGTTGCCACCACATAATACACAGCCACTGCGTATTCTGTGTGCGGCAGGCTTATGTCCTCGCAGATCGCGCCCAGCGACTCAAGTTTCTTTATTGCATCCTGCATGGACTTCTTCACCTCAGGGTCTATGCCCTTAATAAAATATTCTTTTGGAATGCCAAGCTTCAGGCCTTTAATATCTTTTTTTATCAATGATGGATAGTCAGGCACGCTCGTATCTACAGATGTTGAATCCATAGGGTCATGACCTGATATGATCTTTAAAAGAAGCGCTGCGTCCTCTACATCCTTTGTCAATGGCCCTATCTGATCAAGCGAAGAACCAAATGCTATAAGCCCGTATCGCGAAACTCGTCCGTATGTTGGTTTTAGACCTACCACTCCGCAAAGCGCAGCAGGCTGTCTGATCGATCCGCCTGTATCTGAGCCCAGCGCCCATATCGCGCTATCTGCTGCAACAGCTGCCGCAGAACCACCGCTAGAGCCGCCAGGAATGCGCTCCATATCCCACGGATTCCTTGTAGTGCCATAGCAGGACGTCTCTGTAGAAGAGCCAAATGCAAACTCGTCCATATTGGTCTTGCCCATGAGCACAGCATCTGACTGAAGCAATTTCTCGATTACTGTAGCATCATAGGGGGGTTTAAATCCTTTTAATATATTCGAAGAGCACGTAGTGAGCTCATCCTTTACACAGATATTGTCTTTGATGAAAATCGGCAAACCCTTATGCGTCTTTGCCCTTTCAAGCACCTTCTCTTTATCAAAATTAACTACTGCATTAAGCTTTTTATTCTTTTGTACGACATCTATAAGACTATTACATATATCTATATGCGATATGTCGCCTTTATTTAATAATTTAATTAACTCATGCGCAGTAAGTTTATTTAGCTCCATCATGCCTCTATTATCTTCTTGACCTTGAAAAGATTATTCTCTTTAGCTGGCGCATTCTTCATGACTTCGTCTACAGGCAGCGACGGTTTTACCTTATCCTCCCTATACACATTCTTCATCTCCAGCACATGGCTCGTAGGCTCAAGCTTAGCAACATCCAACGCCTTCAGCTTATGAACATACTCCAATATGTTGTCAAGCTGGCCTGTAAAATGCTCCAGCTCCTTCTCAGACAAACTAATACGGCTAAGCTCCGCCACATATTTGACAGATTCTCTATTTATGGTCATATTCTAAATTATGAGTTCTTTTCTGCTATGTCGCCGGCTATGGGGAGCTTGAACATCTCACCCTGATAAGCCTTTATCATTAAAAGGATCCATAGAACAAGGGCCAATAAAGATAAAAGCAGGCCGATTAATGCGCCTATTACAGGCACAACAAGAAGCACGATGTTTATTACAGCCAGTCCTCCAAATACCACTATGGACTGCATCGCGTGAAACCTTACAAACTTGTTCTTTTTCTCTACAAGGAAAAAAATAAGTCCTGTTATCCATCCCAACAGATAGCATAGAAGCGCTGCCAAATTCGGCTGCATTCCCATGGATGTCTCGCCTAAATTCTTCTTCTCTTCAACCATACCTAACCCCCTTCTATTTGGTGACTGCCACCAATTTCACAAATTCATCCAATGATATCGTTTCTGGCCTTCTGTTTGGGGATATGCCGGCCTCGGATAATTTCTCCGAGAGTTCCTGTTTAGAGCCAAATTCCCCGCTTGCAGCCAGCGAATTCAATACAGTCTTTCTTCTTTTTTCAAACGAGCTCCTTATTATTTTAAACAGTTTTTCCTCGTCAGTCAAGCAAAGACCTTGATTTCTTATAACTACTTTTAAAAAACAGGAATCCACTTTGGGCATGGGATAAAACGCAGTTTTTTTAATTTTAAATAAAATTTCAGGTTCTGCGTAGAATTGCGTAAAGCACGATATCGAACCATAGTCCCTGGTACCTGGTTTAGCCACCAGTCTTTCCGCAAACTCGCGCTGGACCGTGATAAATATCGAACTCATAAAGCTTCTATTCTTTAAAAGATATATCAGGATGGGGCTTGATATATAATATGGTAGATTTCCCAGGACCCTGATCTTTGAATATTTACTAAAATCATGCTGGAGCGCATCGCCTTGTATTAATTCTAGATTTTCAAAGGAACTGTTCCGCGAAAGAAACTCGTGCAGCCTCTTGTCTTTTTCTACAGCTATGACCTTACTTGCCGCTTCGCAAAGCCCTGAGGTAAGCGCGCCCAAGCCAGGGCCTATTTCAAGCACTGTATCTTTCTTTTCTATATGCGCTGAGGCAATGATCTTTCTCTGTATATTCTTATCTATGAGAAAATTCTGGCCAAACCGCTTGCTGGGCCTGATATTATACTCGTGGAGAGCGCATTTTACTTCGCGTAAGCTTAACATTTAGTTTTATCGCCTCTTTCATGGAGGTTGGGTTTGCAATGCCCTTACCTGCTATACCATATGCAGTGCCATGGTCAGGTGAAGTGCGCACAAAAGGAAGTCCCAGGGTCACGTTCACGCCATTATGAAACGCGACCATCTTAAATGGGGCTAATCCCTGATCATGATACATGGCTATGATCGCGTCCAGGCCTTTATTATACGCCATATGAAATGCTGTATCAGCTGGCAAAGGACCGCTGATATTCGGGATCTTGGATTTTAGCTTTTTAATAGCAGGCGCTATTACCCTTTTCTCTTCTACCCCTATCATCCCCTCTTCTCCCGCATGCGGATTTAAACCACAAACCCCTATCTTTGGATTTTTTATTCTAAAATACGCTTTAAGGGTCTTTTCGGTCAGAATTATCGCGTCTATTATTTTTTCTTTGGTAAGGATCCTAGGGATATTCTTTATGGGCTCGTGACGCGTGACGAGCGTGACTTTTAAAGATCCGCCGCAAAACATCATTGCAAATTTTTTAGTACGCGTGCTTTTGGCAAGATATTCTGTATGGCCTTTAAAAGCAATTCCTGATCTATTTATCGCGGATTTATTTACAGGCGCTGTTACTAGACCCTCTGCGCCGCCTCGCTTAAGGATCGCGACTGCCTTTTTTATGGCGTCAAAACCTGTCTTATCGCGTGGCTCTATAACAAAAAAATCCGCCATACCTTTAATATGCGGATCCCTTAATGCCTTTCTCGTAACCTCAGGACCTATGCCCCTGGGATCACCTGTTGTAAGTAGAATCCTCGGCTTTTTCACTTTATAGAGATATACGCGGACGTCCTTAGCTCAGTCAGCCAGTCGCTTAATTTCTCCTGGAGTTTTTTCGTGAAGAGCATATCTTTGATGTCTTTCTTTGTATCGTCGAGGCTCAAATAACCGGAATATTTTATATCTTCGACTTTTACAATATGATAACCTATTTGCGTCTTTATGGGGCTGGAGAATTCGCCAGACTTTAATGAAAAAATTGCCGCATCCAGATCCTGCAGCATCTCGTTGCGAGCGATGTATCCCATATCCCCGCCGCGCTCCTTATTGGGTCCTTGTGAATGCTGTCGTGCCAAAGCCCCGAAGTCCTGACCTGCCTCAAGCCTATCATAGATATCTGTTATCTCTACCTTTGCCAGCTCAAACTCTACATCATCACTTGCCTTTATAAGAATATGCCTGACCTTGTACTTCTCGTCCTGTTTAAAATCCTCCCTATGTTTTTCATAATACTCGGATATCTCTGATGGAACCACGCTGACCCTTGAACGTACCTCCAGGTTAACAACCTTTCTCATCAATATTTGATCTCTATATCTCCCTTTTAAATTCGCGACAGTAATGCCCTGGGTATTAAGCGTATTGAAAAATTCTTCTTCGGAAGGGAAAGCGCTCTTAATGGACTCGAGCTTATCAAGAATATCTCCTTCTGTAACATTTATCCTTAGTTCCCTTGCGCGGCTTAAAATGAGTTTGTCCTCTATTATCCGCCTAAGAATATCCTTTTTTAACTCCTCCATCTTTTGCAGCAATTCGTCACCCGTATATGCCTGCACATGCTGAGCGTACATGACTGCCAAAAGCTGGTCTACATCCTGTCGAGTCACCACTTCGTCATTCACAACAGCAACGACCTTGTTTACTACCTGAGCCTGGGCGCTAAAAGAGTACATAATAACTAACAATAAAATAATAAAGCCTTTCAAATTTTGCATATCAGTCCTTTTCTGCCTTAACCTGGCCCACTATTTCTCTAAGCATCCTGCAATACAGGTCAAACCCAACTGTTGAGATATATCCGTGTTGCTGCGAGCCAAGCACATTGCCCGCGCCCCTTATCTCCAGATCCTCCATCGCGATCTTAAAGCCAGAGCCCAATTCTCTGTAACGCTCCAGGGCCCTTAAGCGCTTTTCTGATTCACTGCTTATAACGCGGCCCTTTGGCACTAGAAAATACGCGTATGCCTTGTTCTTAAACCTGCCCACGCGACCTTTTAATTGATATAAGTCTGCGAGTCCGAATCGATCCGCTCGATTCACTATCAATGTATTGGCATTCGGTATATCTATACCAGACTCTATTATAATGGTACAGACGAGAACGTCAATAGTTCCTTTCATAAAATCCCTCATCACCTTTTCCAGTTCTCTTGAGTGCATCTGGCCATGCGCAATAGCCATTTTCACGCTAGGGACAAGCTTAGAGAGATTCACAGCTACTTTGTCTATTGTCTCGACTCTATTGTGTATAAAAAATACCTGGCCCCTACGCTTTTTCTCCCTTAAGATAGCCTGCTTCACTAAGGCGCTGTCATATTCTGACACAATGACCTCGACAGGCAGCCTGTCTTTGGGCGGCGTCTCTATAATGGACATGTCTTTCACGCCCATAAGAGACATGTAAAGTGTGCGCGGTATTGGAGTAGCTGTCAATGTCAGGATATCCACAAGCGAACGCATCCTCTTAAGTCTCTCTTTGTCTCTTACGCCAAAGCGCTGTTCCTCGTCTATAACGACCAGGCCCAGGTCCTTGAATTTCAGATTCTTTCTTAAAATAGCATGCGTACCTATTATCACATCGACGAGGCCTTTTTCAGCTTCCTTGATGATCTTGGCGATCTCGCCCTGCGTCCTGAATCGACAGACGATCTCCACCTTTATAGGAAAATCTTTCATCCTGTCTTTAAATGTGATCAAATGCTGTTCAGCAAGCAAGGTCGTTGGTACAAGTATGGCGACCTGTTTATTATCCATGACTGCCTTAAATGCAGCCCGCAGCGCAACCTCGGTCTTGCCATAGCCTACATCACCACACAGGAGCCTGTCCATTGGCTTGGAGGATTCCATATCTTTTTTTACTTCCTGCCACGAGCGCGCCTGGTCAGGTGTTTCTTTAAAAGGAAATCTTTTCTTAAATTCGCCCTGCCATTCTGTGTCTTCTGAAAACTTGAATCCACGCAGCTTAAGACGCATTGCGCTCAGTTCAATAAGCTCAAATGCCATTGAATATATTCCCTTTTTGACCTTCTCTTTCGCGTTTTGCCATGCCTTTGAGCCGAGCCTGTGCAATTTTGGCGGCCTTTTTTCAAATGCCACGTACTTCTGTATCAGATTCATCTCTTCTATTGGCACGTAGAGCTTATCACTATCAGCATACTCTATTACAATGTGATCCTTTTCCGCGCCGTTAAAATCTATCTTTTCAAATCCCCTGAACCGGCCTACGCCATGATCGACATGAACAACATAATCATTCAGCTGTATATCTATAAATGACTCCAGCGGCCTTTTTTCGCCAAGCTCGATCTCTTTTAATTTTCTCCTCTTTGGATACAGCCCCAGCTTCGGCAGGATAATAACCATGGCATGCTCTTCAAGTGTTTCGCTTGAAGTAATGCTGAAACTCTTTATTGAAGAAACTTTATTTCCTGAGAGCTCGATCCTTACTGGGCCTTCAAAGGTAGGCGGAAATATATCTATTATGCTGCCGCGCATGCTATAGTCACCAGGCTCAGAGATCCCCTGGCATCTCTCGTAGCCATACTCAGACAGCTCTTTAGCGAGAGTATTGTAATTTACATCTTCACCTTTGTAGATCTTTATAGATTCAAACATATAAATCGCGGAAATACGCAGAAGCCCGCCTTCGGCGGGACGCGGAACCTACGCGGAAACTCAACTTCAGCGTAGTTCCGCGTTACGTTCCGCGTGGTTCCGCGGTATCTTACATTTTCTCAGGAGCATTCACTCCAAGCAGACTCAATCCGCTAAAAAGCACTGCCTTGACTGCTTTTATCAAAGAGAGTCTGGCCCCAGTAACATTATTATCGTCAGTTACCACTCGATAAGAATTGTAATAGGAATGAAAAAGGCTGGCTAATTCCTGCAGATAAGACAATAATATATATGGTTCAAGATTATTTGCAGCTGTCTGGATTATCTTTGGATAGCGCATCAGGTTCTTTATTAAGCTGATCTCTTCTGGCTTATCAAGAAGGTGTAGATTTCTCACGTCAGGCTTAGCACCTTCTGAAAACTTACCAATGCTGGCGATCCTTGCATGTGCGTATTGGATGTAATAAACAGGGTTGTCCATGCTCTTGGACTTTGCGAGCTCTAAATCAAAATCCAGGTGGCTATCAGTGCGGCGCATCATAAAAAAGAACCTGCCCGCGTCCTTGCCTACCTCGTCAATCACCTGCCTCAGGGTTATGAACTCTCCTTCTCTTGTGGACATCTTCATTGGCTTTTTGTCTCTATAGAGCGTGACAAGTTGGGAGATAAGGATCGAAAGGTTGTCCTTGTCAAAACCGAGCGCCTGGCACGCGGCCTTCATGCGATTCACGTAGCCATGATGATCAGGCCCCCATATGTTTATCACCTTCTTGTATCCCTTTTCAAATTTTTCCTTGTGATAGGCAATGTCTGGCGCAAGATATGTGAAACTCCCATCATTTTTTATCACAACTCTATCCTTGTCATCCTTAAATCTGGTAGACGCAAACCAGGTAGCGCCATCCTTCTCATACAAAAACCCCTTGTCTTTTAAAATCGCAAGGGCCTTTTTTATCTTTCCGGATTCAGAAAGCTTTCTCTGGCTATACCATACATCAAAATGTACGCCAAAATCATCCAGGTCCTTTTTTATCGTAGTCATGATCTGCTTATAGGCATAATCAGCAAAAGATTTATCAGGCGTATCCTTCTTTGCCCTATCTTTCATCTCTCTCGCGATCTCATATATGTAATCGCCTTTATAGCCATTTTCAGGAAACCCTGAGCCTTCGCCGATCGCCTCCAAAAACCTTGCCTTGACTGAACAGCCAAGGATATTCATCTGCACGCCTTCATCATTGAGGTAATATTCGCGTGTCACTTTATATCCGCAGTTTTCCATGATCCTCGCAAGACTGTCGCCAATAGCTGCCTGCCTGCCATGCGCCACAGTCAATGGCCCTGTGGGATTAGCGCTCACGAACTCGATCTGCACCTTCTTGCCTTTTCCGATAGTGGAGCAGCCAAACTTATTTTTCTGGCCAAGGATATCCTTGAGCTCATCTATTGCTGAACTGCGTGAAAGGTAAAAATTTATAAATCCGGGTTTCTCTATCTTGATCTGGTCGATATCGTCTTTTGGTCGAACCATCTCTCTTACAAGGTTCGACGCTATCTCCATAGGCGATCTTTTCAGCGACTGTGTAAGCCGCATCGCTATGTTCGTAGAAAAATCTCCAAACCTGTCTTCTTTCGGGTATTCAAGGTAGACTTCAGGTAAGACCTTGGCGGGACAGTCAGGATATGACTTTTTTATGGACTCTTCTATTAGATTTATTATTTTCTCTTCTAGTTTTGACATGTGGGAATCTTTTCTGTTTTTTATTTAACGTGCCCAAGAACACCTTAGTGATCTTTGGATCAAACTGCTTACCTGCGCCTCTTAAAAGTTCTTGTCTGACCTGTCTATACGACAAGGCCTTTCTGTAGGGTCTATCTGAGACCATTGATTCATATGCATCAACTATTGCGAGTATTCTCGCTGCCAAGGGTATCTTATCTTTTTTTAATTTTCCAGGATATCCATTACCATCATACCTCTCATGGTGACGCAATATTATGGGCGCGAGTTCCTTTAAAAAACCTATCTGCTCTACAATGCCCGAACCCATGACAGGATGCATCACCATTACCTTCCATTCATCCTGATTTAACTTTGATGGCTTTCTGAGTATACCGACATCTATACCTATCTTGCCTATGTCGTGCAAAAGGCTCGCGTATCTGAGGACCTCCCTATCGTGCTCCGGGAAATGAAGCGCCTTTGCAACATCCATGCAGTGCTTCATCACACGCTCTGAATGACCATAGGTATGACTATCCTTGGCATCTATGATGTTCGAGAGCGTCCGGATCGTATTTAAATAACCCTTTTCAGCCTGCTCGTAGAGTCTGGCATTCTCGATCGCTATGGTTGCCTGACCAGCAAGCATTGATAAGAGCTCTACATCATGCTTTGTATAGTTGCATATTTTTTTATTGTAAATGCTCAAGGTCCCTATGATCCTGTTTTTCTGCACCAACGGCACTGTCATTAATGAACGCAGGCCCTTTTGTCTCGCAAGCTGCGGATATTTATAATGTTTCTCTCTGCGTATATCTCTGATTATGTAAGGCTTCCCTTTTTGTACGACTCGGCCTGCAATGCTCTCGCCGACCTCAAGGCTCTTCTTTATCTTATAAAAACCCTGATCCAGATTATAGGCGCATTTTAATATAAGCAACTGTCTGGAGTGATCCAACAGCCTCAAAGAACAGGCAGAGGCATTCATGATCCTTGCTGCCTTGCGAGTAATTAATTTAAGGACTTGATCTAAGTGAAGAGTAGAGGTTATGGATTTACCGACCTCGTAGAGGGTGGAGAGTTCTTTTATTTTCTTTTGGAGGTTTTTTTCGAGCGTCTTTTCTTCTTTTTTTGACATATCCTACTTCTTGGAGCATCGCTCCATAGATCTTCCAGGCTGTAAAACTCTCTTACTTCTTTTATAAAAATATGCGCCGCGACATTATAGGCATCTACGAGAACCCAGCTCCCTTCCTGATACCCTTCGATACCAGAGAAAGATTCGTCTGCTTTTCGTAAACCCTCTTTTATATTATCTGCGATTGTCTGGGCGCGTCTTGTTGAAGCGGCTGTCGCAATGATAAAGAAGTCTGTGATGTTGGATATCTTTCTCATATCCAACATCGCTATATCTTCTGCCTTCTTTGCCCTTGCAAGATCAACTACCAAGAGCGCCTTTTGTCTTGATGTCACGTATTATTCCAGGTTAAATCGTTATTTGTTTCCCATGATGCAGAACATGTTTGTGCTGCATGAAGGGCATTTTCCCTTCATAGCTTTTCTACCATTCTTCATAGTAACTTCCTTTGCATTGTTCATTTCCTTCTTTGCCTTACACTTTACACAATAACCTTGGGCCATTAGGCACCTCCCTTTGTTTTGCTAATTGGTGACAACTTTAACACATTATTCCTTGAATGTCAAGTCCAACTCTAATGTAATTCTTGTGCAACTTTTGAATGTGAAGGATTTTCCTGTGGAGATTTTATCAATTGTTTGGTGGGATAATTATAGAATCTAAATAGAAATTCCTGATTTTAAAGTCGAATCTATGCTAGAATTAATACTGTCTAAAGTAGCATTAAGCTTCTCTATCTCAATTCCAAACCTCTGAGAGCTCTCCAGAGTCCTTTCCTGGCTCTTCAAGGTACTTTTCTGTACTTTATCAACTTTTTTCAGTTTAAACACCAAGCTATCCAATGCAACCTTTGCTTTATCTAAAGGCCCTTCTTTTTCTAATATTTTTGGCTGTGGAAGCAACAATATAAAAAACATCAATCCGATGATAATAGGTGTCACAAATTTAAATAGCTCGGTACTATGATCTTTGACCTGGTTCTCATTGGATGCTATTTTTGATTGCATTGCTTCATGCCAGGCCTCTCCTTCCGATGTCGATAATTGCTGTGGAATTCTTAACGCAAGGCTATCTTTTGATGATGCCAAGGGATAAACATTACCTGAGAAAAGAAACACAAATATTAGTACTATGGGCAGTATTTTTTTAAAAAAGCTCGTATTCATTTTTACCTCCTGAGAAATTCTAATATTGCTTTTATAAACTATTTTAATAGTACCACAAAAAAATTCTTGTGTCAAGTATAATTAATGAGATTGTGTTGATACAGTCCGCGCTTTTCTATATAATTCCTCGCACTTGCAGGCACCAGCCTTGTTATCGATTGGCGATCCTTTACCTTTCTGCGTATATCACTGGATGAGACATTTTTTGCATTGATATGGAGAGTTAGAAAACGAGGGTCTATATTCCTCATGCTAAACCCTGGCCTTTTAACTACTACAAATGTGCACAGCCTCAAGATCTCCTCTATGTCTCTCCACTTATCAATATCCTTTAATGAATCAGAGCCTGTTATGAAGAAAAACTGTGCCTTTTTGCCATAGCGTCTCTTAAGCTGCCTCAGCGTATCCACTGAATAGGATTTGCCCTTTCTCTTCAGCTCAATGCCGGATAATTCTAACTTCTTTGAACGGGCTATGGCCAGTTTCACCATATTATGTCTGTGGGTTCCGCTTGAAATCCTTATGTCTGGCTTATGTGGTGGGATATATGTAGGGATGAATATAATCTTTTTTAGAGCAAGTCTCTTGCACAGCTCTCTTGCCAGATGGATGTGGCCATTATGAATAGGATCAAATGTGCCTCCTAGGATACCGATGCGCATTCTTGGATCGCCTCTGATAATGTGGGGTGGGCGTGTATTACACTTGCTAATTTCTCAGACGTGAGGCCAAACTGGACACATGGAGCGATTTCAGAGATCAGCTCAGTTACATGAGGTCCTATCATTTGAGCGCCCAGTATCTTATCAGTTTTAGTATCAACGACTAATTTTATAAAACCTTCTGTCTCGCCTAAGATATGTGCCTTGCCAATAGCTGAAAACAGGAATTTCCTTGAGCGACTACTCTCTGCCTGTCTTTGAGTCAGCCCTACGCTTGCTATTTCTGGATGCGTAAAGATGCAGCTTGGTATAACATTGTAGTTAATAGTAGGTTTTTTGCCAGCTATTGATTCAACAGCAGAGATACCTTCTCTTGAGGCTATATGGGCTAGAAGGATTCCACCTATGATATCACCAGCAGCATAAACATTCTTAACATTAGTCCTGAAATCTTTATCCACCTTCACCCATCCCTTATCATCCCTTACTATCCCCTCTAATCCCTTAGAATTAGCTACCCTGCCTACGCTTACCAAAATCTTTTCTGCTACCACTTCAGAACCATTGGATAAAATAGCCTTGCCCTTTTCTACCTTCTCAACTTTTGTCTTTGTAAATACCTTTATGCCTCGCTTCTTAAAGACTTGTTCGAGCTTTCTTGCGATCTCAGCATCCTCTGTTGGCAATAATTGCTCCATCATCTCCACAATGGTCACATCAGCGCCAAATGTCCTGAAGATCGAGGCAAATTCACATCCTACTACCCCGCCGCCTATGATCAGGATGCTTTTCGGCACAGACTTTAGATTCAGCATGTCTGTGCTCGAGAGAATCGTCTTCCCATCAAACTCCATGCCTGGTAGTTGAAATGGTGAAGAGCCTGTTGCTATTAAAATATTCTTCGCATCTACTGCATCTATTTTTGCCTCGGCCTTTATGAGCTCTATCTTCTTTGTCTTAAATAGCATCTCTATATCAGAGCTAAGCTTTTTTACAATATTGTCCTTTCTCTCCTGCGCCTTTACAAAATCCAGCTCATAGCCCTTTACATTAATACCAAACTCTGCTGAACGCTGTACATTAGTCAAGACCGAAGCCGTAGCAGAAAGCGCCTTAGTAGGTATACACCCCCAATTCAAACAAACCCCACCCACAGCGTCTTTCTCATACACAGCCACGCTCATCCCAAACTGCGCAGCCTTAACCGCAGCCACATACCCCCCAGGCCCAGCCCCAATTATCCCAACATCATATTTACTCATAGTTTTTTTATAGCCTCATGGATTGATTGAGCGGATTTTTTTAGGGAGGTTTTTTCGGGTTTGGTTAGGTTGATTTCTATGATTTTTTTTATGCCTGATGCGGCTAATACGATTGGAACGCCTATGTATAGGTCTTTTTCATTGTATTCGCCGTTTAGGTAGGCGCTGGCGCATAGGGTTTTGTTCTCGTCTTTTATGATTGCCTTGACCATGCTAAAGACTGCTGCGGATGGTGAGAAATATGCGCTGCCTGTTTTTAGGTGTGAGACGATTTCTGCGCCGCGCTGTTTGGCGCGGTCGGAAGCTTCTTTAAATGCATCGTCTTTTAATTTATCTGAGCGATTTATGGCGACCATTGTGTCGCCATGGCTGCCCATCATGAAGATCTTATCTTTTTCTATTTTTCCTGGAGCGACATTTGCAAATCTCGCAGAGTCTAACACACCTGCCATGCCAATGACTTTACGCGGATCAAATCCAGTTTCTTTCATCATGATGTAACTCATTACGTCTAAAGGATTTGTGACAACTATTACAATCGCGGAGCTGCATAATTTTTTTATGTGACTAGCTACGTCTTTAATTATTTTTGCGTTTTTCTGTAAAAGATCATCTCGAGACATGCCAGGTTTACGTGCAAGGCCAGCTGTCATGACTACTATGTCAGAACCTGCGATGTCTTTAAAATCTTCTGAGCCAACAATATTGGACCTTGAACCAGTTATAGGCCTGGCATCAGAGATATCAAGCGCCTTGCCTTTTGCAAGACCCGGCACAATATCCACTAACACTACATCGCTAAGATCAGCATCAATAATCCTCGATGCCGTCATTGCTCCTACGTTACCTGCGCCTATTATGGTTATTTTCATGTCTTATTTTGGCACACTAAAGTGTGCCCTACAGCTGCTATAAGCTGCTTCTTTCATAATTTTTTAATTATCGCATCTGCCATCTGGCTAGTCCCTGCCGCCTTTGGATCGTTGCGATCTGGTTTTAAGTCGTATGTTACGTCTTTGCCCTCTGCTATTACACTAGCTACTGCCCTCTCGAGCCTGTTAGCTGCGTCTATTTCGTTTAAATACCTGAGCATCAATACTCCTGAGAGTATTGTAGCAGCAGGATTTACTTTGTTTAAGCCAGCATACTTTGGCGCGCTGCCATGAACCGGCTCAAAAAGTGCTATACCATTTCCTATATTCCCACCTGCGGCTATGCCAAGTCCACCAACAAGCCCGGCGCACAGATCAGATAAAATATCACCGTATAGATTCGGGAGCACTAATACATCGTAAAGCTCTGGTTTCTGCACCAGCTGCATGCACATATTATCAACGATCCTGTCTTCGAATTCTATTTTGCCCTCGTATTTCTTTGCCACCTCACGCGCCATCTTTAAAAACAGGCCGTCTGTCTCTTTCATGATGTTTGCCTTATGAACTGCTGTTACTTTCTTTCTTTTATTCTTTACCGCGTAATCAAAGGCAAACTTTACTATCCTTTTTGACGCGCTGATAGATATCGGTTTTATCCCTATCGCTGAATCCTGCTTGATCGTAGAGCCGCTTAATTTCTCGATCTGCTTCATTATCTCTTTTGTGCGTTTCATGCCCTCCGGAAACTCTATGCCTGCATATAAATCCTCGGTATTCTCCCTGACAACAACCAGATCAAGATCCGGATATCTACTCTTCACTCCTTTATAAAATTTGCACGGCCTAAGACAGGCATATAGATCTAATGACATCCTTAGTTGAACATTTACAGACCTGAATCCCTTTCCAACAGGAGTCGTAATGGGCCCTTTTATCGCGACCTTGTTCTTTCTCACTGAATCCAATACCTGGGTCGGCAGCACTGTGCCAAACTTCTTCATGGCCTCTGCGCCTGCGATTTGTTCTTCCCACTCTATCTTTACACCTGTTGCGTCAATGCATCTTTTCGCAGCAAGACTTACTTCTCTTCCAATGCCATCGCCTGGTATCAATGTTACTCTATGTGACAATGTCCAGCCCTCCATGTTTTTTATAAAGATTAATTATGCCGCCTTCCTTGATCAATGCTGTCTGGAACTTATTGAAAGGCTTTATCTCTAACTCGTATCCTTTATCAATGCTCCTAACCACTCCTTTTTTCAGATCTACCTCTATCATATCTTCATTTTTTATTTTATCAGTGTTGCATTCTATAAGAGGCAGGCCCAGATTAAACGCGTTTCTGTAAAATATCCTTGCAAAACTCTTTGCAAGCACTGCCTGGCCGCCAGCATATTTTATTGCAAGCGGTGCCTGTTCGCGGGACGAGCCGCACCCAAAATTCTTCCCAGCAACAGCAAAAAACGACTGGCCCTGTAAACTCTTATAGAAATCAGGATCTGCATCCTCAAAAACATGCCTTGCAAGTTCATTGGGATCCTGAATAGAAAACTTATACCTGCCTGAGATGATCAGGTCTGTATTTATGTCATTGCCAAATTTCCGCGCGATTGCTTTCATTTTTAAAGATTCCTTACTTCGTCCGGATTTTTCATGTATGTCTTAAAGGTCTGTTCGCTTATCATGCCTCTTTGAAACAATATCTTGAGAGACTTATCCATGGTATGCATGCCATATTGAAATCCTGTCTGGATATGCGTCAAGAGCTGCTCAGTCTCATGTTCGCGGATCAGGTTTCTTATTGCAGGGGTTGCTACCATTATCTCTGTAGAAAGAGTCCGGCCAGCCTTATCGCTCCTGGGTAAAAGCTGCTGCGATACAACTGCCTGCAAAGTGCTTGCCAGCTGGATCTTGACCTGCTGCTGCTGGTAAGGAGGAAAAACATCTATGACCCTGTCTATTGTCTGCGAGGCATCTGGCGTATGAAGCGTTGCCAGGACTAAATGACCTGTTTCTGCTGCAGTGAGTGCCGTGGAAATCGTCTCCAGATCTCTCAATTCTCCGACGACTATTACATCAGGGTCTTGTCTTAACGCATGTGTCAATGCTTTAGCAAATGAACGCGTGTCTGAATGCACTTCTCTCTGTTTCACGATACAGCGTCTATTGCTATGCACAAACTCTATTGGATCTTCTATGACAATAATTATGCCTTGTCTTTCGTTATTTATAAAATCTACCATTGCCGCAAGTGTAGTAGTCTTTCCAACGCCTGTAGGTCCTGTAATAAGTACAAGGCCCTGTGTTTTTCTGCAAAATTCCTCTATGACACCAGGCAAACTCAATTCCTGAATGCTCTTTACCCGCAAAGAGACCAGCCTAAACGCAGCCTCAACATTTCCCCTCTGCATATGAGCGTTGACCCTAAATCTATGCAACCCTGGTATCTCTAAAGAAAAATCCAGCTCCAGGTCTCTTTCAAAAGTAGCCTTTTGCTTGTCATTTAATGCGCTATACACCAGGCGCTTGCAATCTTCCCGACTCAATACAGGAAAATCAGAGAGCGGTATAAGACGGCCATCTATCCTCACTACAGGAACTGACCCCACAGTAACATGAAGATCTGATGCCTTTTTCTCACTCGCTACCTTTAATAATGTCCTGAGGTCCATTTTTTATCTCCTTAGGTATTCAAAATTCGTCTATCGTTTATCGGTTGCGTAGTTCGAATCGTTGATCGTTATACGGTTGCGTTTTTACGATACACGAACAACGATTGCCGTAACGAGTTACGCAACCGATCAACGTATAACGAATCTTCTCGGGTCTGTGATTTTTCCTTTAATCGCCGACGCTGCAACTGTTGCAGGCGAGGCAAGATATATAAACGCGTCAGGATTGCCCATCCTGCCCTTAAAATTCCTATTCGCTGTTGAGATAACCTTTTCTCCTTTTGATGGTACTCCATTATGTGTTCCCACGCACGGACCGCATCCAGGCGCAACCACGCACGCGCCTGAAGCAACAAAATCTGAGATAATACCCTTTTTCATTGCCTGCTTAAATATGGTACTGGAGGCAGGGGCTATTATCATCTTTACATCTTTATGCACGCGCCTTCCTTTAAGAATCGAAACTGCTATTTTCAAATCCTCTAATCTCCCGTTCGTGCACGTGCCCAAAAATGCCTGATCTATTTTTGTATTCTTTATTTTACTGATAGGTGCAACATTGTCAACTGTATGCGGCTTAGCCACCTGCGGCGCAATCTTACTAACATCATACTCAATAACCTCAGCATACCTCGCATCTTTATCACTCCTTGTCCCTTGCCCCTTGTTGCTTGTCCCTATAGCTTTAAGATATCTATACGTCGTCGCATCCGGCTCCATAAGCCCTGCCTTAGCGCCCATCTCAATAGCCATATTAGAAATCGTAAATCTCGCGTCCATGCTGAGTCTCTTTATGTAATCGCCTGTAAACTCAACTGCCTTATATGTGCAATAACCTGCTCCCAGATCTCCGATTATATACAAGATCACATCTTTGGAATAAACTCCCTTTTTTGTCTTGCCCTTTAAAATGATCTTAACTGTCTCTGGTATCTTAAACCAATTCTTACCAGAGGCTATTGCTACAGCCAGATCAGTCGAGCCCATTCCTGTTGAGAACGCGCCCAGCGCGCCATAGGTGCATGTGTGCGAATCAGCGCCTACAACAAGGTCCCCAGGTCCAACAAGCCCTGACTCTGGTATGACCTGATGACAAACTCCGCACCCTATATCAAACATCTTCACATTCTGTTCCTGCGAAAATTCGCGCATCTTTTTATGGATCTCTGAAACCCCTATATTCGGACTAGGCGCACTATGATCAATGACCATGCAAAATTTTTTCTTATCAAATACCTTTTTGGCGCCCAATTTTTTAAATGAATCTATAATAAGACTGCTCGTGCCATCCTGACCAAAACAGAAATCTACCTTACAGAGGACAGTGTCTCCAGGCCTTACATCCTTATTGCAGTGTGATTTAAATATTTTTTCGGTTATTGTCTTCCCAGGCATGCTAATTCTTTCTAAACCAGCCTTCTATCCTGTCCATTCCTTTTTCAATATTTCCCATGCTCGTCGCAAAACTTAGACGGACATGCCTATCTGAACCAAATGCCTTACCTGGGACCAGAGCGACCCTGGCCTCTTCCAAAAGCCTTTGGCTGAGATCCATGCTCGAAAGATTCTCTTTTTCTATCCTGCAAAATACATAAAATGCGCCTTCTGGTTTCACGCAAGAAAGTCCATCTACAGCATTTATCCTCTTAACGATATAATCCCTGCGCTTCTCGAATTCCGCGACCATGGCATTTACCTCAGAATCGCTTCCTTTAATAGCCTCGAGCGCTGCGATCTGGCTTATAGAAGTAGGATTTGATGTGGAATGACTCTGTAGATTTTTTATGCTGGACACTGCTTCTTCATTGACTGACGCGATGTAACCGATCCTCCAGCCTGTCATTGAAAAACTCTTTGAAACGCCATTGACCACTATGGTATTTTTAAAAAGCTCTTTGCCAAGGCTGGCAATAGAGACGTGTTTCTTGCCGTCAAACATGATCTTCTCGTAAATCTCGTCGCTGATTATAGTGATATTGTTACTCGCGGCGATCTCGCCTATCTCTTTTAATTCCTTCTCACTATAAACACACCCTGTGGGATTTGAAGGGCTGTTTATTATAAGGGCCTTTGTTTTTTTGCTGATCGCCTTTTTCAGGTCATTGGCCTGGATCTTAAAATTTGTTTTTTCGTCAGTATCTATAAAAACAGGGCTCGCCTCAGCCAATTTTGCCATCTCAGGATAGCTCAGCCAATAAGGGGCAGGGATCATGACCTCATCACCCCTGTCGCATATCACCTGGATAATATTGTAAATGGAATGTTTTGCCCCGCAGGAAATTACTATCTGGGAAGGATCATACGAAAGGCCATTATCCTTTTGAAACTTCTCGCATATTGCCTTTTTTAGGACGTCTATTCCTGAGGCAGGTGTGTACTTTGTGAAACCGCCGTGGATTGCTTTTATAGCAGCGTCTTTTATATGATTAGGTGTGTCAAAATCAGGTTCGCCTGAACCAAAACCAATTACATCGATGCCCTGTGCCTTCATCTTCTTGGCCTTGGCTGTAATAGCAAGTGTCAGTGAAGCGCTGACATTTTTTACACGGGCAGAAAGCTTCATTATCCCTCTTTTTTGCGGCCGAATAACTTCTTAAAAAATCCGGGCTTTGGCTTCTCCCCTTTTGGTTTCTCAGGCTCTTTTACGGGCTTCGGTGCTGGTGACGACGGCGGTTCAGGCTTAGGCTTAACTGCCTTCTTGGGTTCTTCCTTTTTTATTGGCTCTTCTTTTTTAAGAGGTTTTTTTGGTTTTGCCTCTGGTTGAGGCGCTGCCTCGACCTTTTTCTTTTTCTTATCCTCTTTCTTAGGCTCTTCTACCTTTGGTTTCTCAACGAATTCCAGTATTGCCATCTGGGCATTATCTCCTGCTCTTTTGCCAGTCAGCATCACCCTGGTATAGCCGCCATTGCGCTCTTTAAATAAAGGCGCGATCTGATTGAATAGCTCTGATACCAGATCTCTATCGCGCAAAATAGCATAGGCATTTCTGCGACTAGCCACGGTATTCTTTTTAGCAGTAGTAACGAGTTTCTCGGCAAGCCTGGAGGTCTCTTTTGCCTTAACCTTGGTAGTCTTTATGCTTTTATTTATGATAAGGCCTGTCACTAAATGGCGCATTGTCGCCTTATAGTGACTGCGCTGCCTGCCTAATCTTACAGTGTGCTTGTGATGTCTCATTTTGAACCCTTTTTCTTCGCCTCTTTAGGAATGTCCATGCCAAAACCCAGCCCCATAGTTTTTAATATCTCTTTTATCTCAGTGAGGGACTTTTTTCCGAAATTCCTATACTGCAGCATGTCCTGTTCTGTTTTCTTGACTAGCTCACCTATAGTCTTTATGCGAGCTTCTCTCAGGCAGTTACCGCTTCTTACAGAAAGCTCCATTTCTGAAACAGGCAGCTTCACCTTCTTTAATAATTCCTGATCCTCTTTGCTCTCCTCTTCCTTGTCCTCTTCGACCTCGACTTCTCCGAGTTTAGAAAATACATCGAGATGCCGCTGTAATATATGAGAAGAGTAAAGAAGTGCCTCTTTAGGATCCACACTGCCATTAGTCCATATCTCCAGTATCAGCTTATCGTAATCCGTGATCTGCCCGACCCTGGAATCATCAACATGAAAATCTACCCGCCTGACAGGCGCAAACACAGAATCCATTGGTATTACACCTATGGCCTGGCCCTCTTTCTTGTTTCTTTCAGAAGGCACATAACCGCGGCCCTTGCCTATCTCCAGTTCCATATTAAAGGTCGTGTTCTTTGTAAGTGTGGCTATGTGGAGATCGGAATTTATTATCTCAACAGTATCATCTGTTATGATCTTTTCTGCTGTGACCTCGCCTTTTTTTGAGGCCTTTAGACGCAGCACCTTCGGTGTCCTGGAATGCGACCTCAGGACCAGCTGCTTTAGATTCAATATGATCTGCGGTACATCTTCCTGCACCCCTGGTATTGTAGAAAATTCATGCAGTACGCCGTCTATCTTCACAGACGTAACAGCAGCTCCTTCAATAGAGGATATCAGGATGCGTCTTAGAGAATTGCCTATTGTTGCTCCAAATCCACGCTCGAATGGCTCAGCTGCAAATTTTCCATAAAACTGCGTGTAGCTCTTCTCATCCTGCGATAACTTCTTAGGCATTTCAAAGGTTTTCCAGCTTATACCCATTACTCCTCCTTTTATAAAGTAATCCAAACTCTAAATCCCAAACTCTAAATCCTAAACTCTAAATCCTAAACTCTAAATCCTAAACAAACTCAAAACTCCAAATCCCAAACTATACTGTTTTGAGTTTGTGATTTTGGGTTTTGGATTTGTTTAGAGTTTCGTGTTTAGAGTTTTTATTTTGAATATAACTCTACAATAAGTTGTTCCTTTATATCCATTCCAACGTCGCCTCTGCCAGGAAGACGCGCGATGTCTACCTTAAGGGCCTGCACGTCCTGCTTTAACCAATCAGGCACGCCTCTATCCTTTACCTTCTCAAGTGTCTCCTTTGTGTTTTTGACGATTTTATCTTTTGGCTTTAGCTGTATGGCATCACCTGTCTTAATAGAATACGAAGGTATATTTACCTTTCTATTGTTGACGCGGACCAGTCCATGCATTACCATTTGTCTTGCATGAGCCCTTGACACAGCAAAGCACGAACGAAATATTACATTATCGAGGCGCGTCTCCAGTAACTGCAATAACTTTTCGCCGGTTACGCCCTTTGACTTTGCTGCGATTTTGAAATACTTACTAAACTGCCTCTCCAATACGCCGTAAATCTTTTTTACCTTTTGCTTTTCTCTTAACTGCAGGCCATAGTTGGACATCTTAAAGCGCCTGCCTTTTCCATGCTGGCCTGGCGCATAGCTACGCCTGTCAAATGCGCACTTATCTGAGTAACATCTGATGCCTTTTAGAAAAAGCTTTTCTCCCTCGCGCCTGCAAACCCTGCATGATGAACCTGTGTACCTTGCCATTCTTTCTCCTTTATACTCTCCTACGTTTCGGTGGCCTACATCCGTTGTGCGGAATAGGCGTGACATCTCTTATAGCGCTTACACGCAATCCTGCTGCCTGTATCGCCCTGATAGCAGCTTCCCTGCCAGAACCAGGGCCCTTAACAAAGACCTCTACGTCTTTAAGTCCGCGCTCAAGTGCCTTTTTTGCAGCATTGCTGGCAGTGATCTGCGCAGCAAACGGCGTCGACTTCTTTGAGCCCTTAAATCCAGCGGAACCGCAACTTGACCACACAATAGTATTGCCATTCCTGTCAGCTATTGTCACGATCGTGTTATTAAAAGTAGCTAGGACATGCGCTATGCCACTAGTAATATTTTTCAATGCCTTTTTCTTCGTCGTCTTCTTTTTCTCAGCCATTTTTATTCTCCTGCTGGGGCCCCTTGAACCTTACTTTTTCTCGTTACGCCCACTGTTTTTCTTGGACCTTTTCTTGTTCTTGCATTCGTCTTTGTCCTCTGTCCCCTGACAGGCAAAGACCTTCTGTGCCTGAAGCCTCTATAAGAACCAATGTCTATAAGACGCTTTATGTTCTGAGAATTATCTCTTCTCAGGTCACCTTCCACCTTGCATTCCTTCTGTATGATCGCCGCGATCTTAGAAACATCTTCTTCCTTAAGATCCTTTGCCCTTATGTCAGGACTTACACCTGCAGCCTTTAATATCTTTTGCGAAGAACGAAGTCCTATACCATAAATATAGGTAAGCGCCACTTCGATCCTTTTCTCTTTCGGTAGATCTATACCTGAAATCCTAGCCATATTATCCCTGCCTCTGTTTGTGCTTCGGGTTTGTGCAAATAACCCGTATTATGCGTTTGCGTTTTATGATCTTACACTTGTCGCATATTAGTTTCACTGATGGTTTCACTTTCATCTCGATCTCCTAATCTATTTAGACCTATATGTAATCCTGCCTCGCGTCAGATCATAAGGCGAGAGTTCCATCTTCACCTTATCACCTGGCAGGATCTTTATAAAATACATCCTCATCTTGCCAGAAACATGGGCAAGCACCTTGTGCCCATTCTCTAACTCAACGCGAAACATGGCGTTGGGCAATGCCTCGAGAACTGTACCTTCTACTTCAATAGCTTCTTCTTTTGCCATTTTTTAAACTCCTGTCAACACCATTGGGCCGCTGTCTGTCACGGCCACTGTGTGTTCAAAATGAGCTGATAATTTCTTGTCTCTGGTAACTGCTGTCCATTTATCTGCGAGGATCTCTATCTCGCACTTTCCTTCATTGACCATTGGCTCAATTGCCAGGACCATGCCTTTCTTCAGCCTCGGTCCTGTATCTGGTTTGCCAAAATTAGGTATCTCAGGATCTTCGTGCATCTTTTTACCTATACCATGGCCTACAAAATCCCTGACTACGGAATAGCCGCTATCTTCCACATATTTCTGAACAGCATAAGATATATCAAAGAGCCTGTTACCCTTGACTGCCTTTTCTGTACCTGCCCGCAACGATTCTTCCGTGATTCTTATTAATTTCTTTGCGGTCTCAGGTACTGAATCGCCGATCTCTATGGTAATGGCAGCATCACCAAAAAATCCGTTTTTCTCAACCCCGACATCCACGCTTAAGATATCTCCCGAAACCAACTTCCTGTTTCCGGGAATGCCATGGACCACCTGCTCATTTATTGAAGTGCATATGTTGCCAGGAAATCCTCTATAGCCTTTAAAGGCTGACCTTGCATTGGCCACCTTTATCATCTGTTCTGCCTTTTTATCAAGTTCCTTTGTCGCTATGCCAGGCCTTGCAGCCTCTTTTATCCCCTGCAGCACATCCCTTACTATCCTCGATGCCTCTCCTATAAGAGCTATCTCAGCCTCATTTTTTATTTCTATCATTTAAAATTCCGGAGAGTTTTTCGTAAACCACTTTTGCATCCAAATCGCCTGAAATCTCTTTGAGTATACCTTTTCCTTTATAGTAATCGATAAGATCTCTAGTCTGATTATTGAAAACCTCAAGCCTCTTTTTTATTGTCTCTTCATTATCGTCTTTTCTCTGGTAAAGCTCGAGCGCGCACTTGTCGCAAATACCTTGTTTTTTCGGCGGCATATTTATAATATGATAATTCGCGCCGCATTTGGGACAAAGCCTTCTTCCTGTAAGTCTAAATACGACTGTCTTCAGGCTCGTCTCAAAATATACGACGAGATCTATGGACAATTTTAATTTATCGAGCGCAGCGTCTATCTTTTTTGCCTGATATGTTGTCCTTGGAAAACCGTCTAGTATAAGATCCTTACCTACGGTATCTTTATTGATCTTCTCTAGCATCATCTCGATCACGATGTCATCAGGCACCAGGTCGCCCTTATCCATAAAGGACTTTGCCTTTTTACCCACCTCAGTGCCATTTTTTACATTTTCTCTCAGTATATCACCTGTTGAGAGATGCGAATATCCTAGTTTTTCAAAGAGCATTACTGCCTGTGTTCCCTTGCCTGCGCCTGGCGGACCCAGCAGCACCATCCTCATTACCTGCGCCCCTTAATCCTACCCTTTTTCATGAACCCCTCGTAATGCCTCATCAGGAGCTGCGATTCTATTTGTCGCATAGTATCGAGCATTACACCGACCACGATCAAAAGAGCCGTGCCTCCGAAAAAGCTTGCTACTAAATACGGCACCTTTAACCATGCGCCCAGCATATCAGGAAAAACAGCTATAAAGGCCAGGAATACTGCGCCCGGCAAAGTAATCCTCGTCATAATAAAATCAAAATACTCAGCGGTCTTACGGCCCGGTCTGACACCTGGCACAAATCCGCCGTACTTCTTCATGTTGTCAGCAACATCAGCAGGGTTAAATGTTATCGCAGTGTAAAAATAAGCGAAAAATATAATTAAAAGACTGTATACGATCGTGTAGAGCCATTGCCCCCTTACAAGCGACTGTGCTATGCGCTGCAGGCCTGCGTTTGGCATAAAACCTGCTATTGTCGCAGGAAACAGTATTATGGATTGGGCAAATATAATGGGTATAACGCCTGCCTGGTTTACTTTTAAAGGTATGTATGTACTCTGCCCGCCATAGACCTTCCTGCCTATGATCCTTTTTGCGTACTGGACCGGTATCTTGCGCTGGCCCTGCGTAATTAAAATAACTGCCACGATTACAGCTACACCAATAGCTGACATCAGGGCAATCGTAAAAAAGCTGATCTGTCTCTTCTCTGGAGAAAAAGGAGAAGCTAGAGCAAAAAGCTGATACAATGCAGATGGAAGTCTTGAAATTATACCGGCTGTGATTATCAGGGAAATCCCGTTTCCTATACCGCGCTCCTGGATCTGCTCGCCCAGCCACATAATAAAGGCCGTGCCTGTTGTAAGAGTGATCACCGTCAGAAACCTAAACCCTAATCCAGGGTTATCGACTATTGTAAGTCCCTGAAACCTTGCTGGATTTTCCAGCCACAGGCTTATGAAAAATGACTGTATGATCGCCAGCACTACTGTACCATAACGCGTGTACTGGATTATTTTTCTCCTGCCTGCCTCACCTTCCTTTGATAATTTTTCAAGATGCGGTACTACAGTGATCAAAAGCTGCAGTATGATCGAAGCGGATATGTACGGCATAATGCCCAGCGCAAATATCGTCAATCGCGTGAGCGCACCGCCTGAAAACATATTCATGATGCCAAAGAGCGTACCACCCTGTGAACGCGCTACACTGTCAAAAAACTGCACAAGCGCCGCGCCATTCACGCCAGGAGTAGGTATGTAAGCGCCTATCCTGTAGACACTGAGGAGCCCGAGCGTTATGAGCAACTTTCTTCTGAGATCCGGTATCTTAAGAGAATTCGCTAATGCCTTTAACATTCTATTTAATCAGCTCGCACTTTCCGCCTGCTTCTTTGATCTTAGCAAGCGCGCTTTTCGAAAATGCGTGGGCCTTTATATTTATAGGTATGTCTATCTTACCGTTTCCCAGGACCTTTAAAAAATTTACTGAGCCCTTTATCATCTCTTTTTCTTTCAATAACTCAGGAGTAATGGACGTCTCTTTTTTTAGCGTTTCAAGAGTATCTAAATTTATAACGCAGTATCCCTTTTTAGGCCTCTTGTTAAAACCTCTTTTAGGCAGCCTTCTTATCAAAGGCATCTGGCCTCCCTCAAAACCAGGAGTAGTGCCTTTACCTGTGCGGGACATTTGACCCTTATGTCCTCTGGTAGAAGTCTTACCATGACCTGAGCCAGGACCTCTGCCCACTATCTTTCTTCTCTTTTTCGCGCCCCTTGCAGGCCTCAAATCCTCTATCTTCATCTCCGCTCCTATACTATTCTTCGCTTGAATCGTCTGAATCGCTGGTGTCGCGCTCGAGTCTTAGGTGTTGGAAACCGTTTATGGTCGCCTTTATGACATTAATAGGGTTCTGCGTGCCCAGCGATTTCGTAAGTATGTCTTTTATGCCTACAGCATCACAGACCGCCCGCACAGTACCCCCGGCAATAACACCAGTACCTTCAGATGCAGGTTTTAAAAGCACCTTTCCCGCGCCAAAGCGCCCCATTATCTCATGAGGAATGGTCTTTCCTCTTAACGGAACAGTGAAAAAGTTTCTCTTTGCATTCGAGAGCGCCTTGCGTATTGCATTCACGACCTCGTTTGCCTTTCCGTATCCGCAACCAACCTTGCCTTTGCCATTTCCTACAGCTACAAGGGCAGTGAACGAAAACCTCTTACCGCCTTTTACGACCTTTGACACCCTGTTAACAGCAATAACCTTTTCTATGTACTGTTCTTCTTGCGCAGCGTCTATTTTATTTATTACCCTATCTTTTGCCTGCTTTTGCTTCTGATCCACCAAAACAAACCTCCGATTTTATTTAAAGTTTCAATCCACCTTCTCTTGCTGCATCAGCCAGGGCCTTTATGCGGCCATGATATAAATAGCCGCCCCTGTCAAATACAACTTGTGCTATGCCTTTTTTCTTCGCCTCTTTTGATATATAGGCACCTAACTTCTTAGCTGCATCTACGTTGCCGCCCCATTTACAATCCTTCTTGAACTCCTTGTCATTCGTAGAAGCATAAAGGAGTGTCTTACCTTCAAGGTCATCTATAAACTGCACAAGCAAATTCTTGTGGCTCCTGTGAACGCACATCCTCGGCTTATCTTTTGTGCCAGAAAGTTTCGCCCTTATCCTGTAGTGCCTCTTTATCCTGCCCAGTTCTGCTTTATTTTTATATTTTTTTCTCATAATCCTCATTATGCGACCGCCTTGCCTGCCTTTTTCCTCACGTACTCGCCTACGTATCTTATACCTTTACCTTTATAAGGCTCTGGTTTTAAAAAATCCCTTATCTCAGCTGCTGCCTCTCCAACCTTTGCCTTATCAATGCCCTCGACAGCTATCTGGGTTTGCTTTGGTGTCTTTATGCTAATGCCTTCTGGTACTGTATATACAACAGGGTGGGAAAAACCCAGTTGAAGATTTAAGGTCTTGCCCTGTGCCTGAGCGCGATAGCCTACACCATGAAGCTCAAGATTCTTCACATATCCCTCGCTCACGCCTTTTATCATGTTGTTTATATGGGCCCTTGTCAGGCCGTGCATAGAATAAGAGATCTTATCCTCTGCCAATCTTTTTACAATAAGCTGATTCTTATCTGTGTGCACCTCTACACCCTGCGGAAAAACCCAATCCAGCTTACCCTTTGGTCCTTCTACAAGGATCTTGCCTGCATCTATCTTTATCTTAACCTTATCTGGAATCTGTATTGGTCTCTTACCTATCCTTGACATATAATTTCACCAAATGTAGCACAGGACTTCGCCGCCTGTTTGCATTTCCTTTGCCTGCACGTTTGTTACAATGCCCCTGGAGGTCGACAATACTGCCACGCCTATGCCTCCCAGCACCACAGGTACCCTGTCTTTTTTTACATACCTTCTTAAGCCAGGCCTTGAAATCCTCTTCAGACCTTTTACTGCAGGGTCGCCCGTACTCATATATTTCAAATAAACTCTCAATAAGCCCTGTTTTTTATCGTCTATAAACTTGAAATCTTTTATAAACTTCTCCCTCTTGAAGATACCAAGGATCTCCTGTGAAATCTTTGAAAACGGCACGTCCACCTTTATCTTGTGTGACGAAAATCCGTTTCTAACTATAGTTAATGTATTCGCAATCGGATCTGTCATTGACATCGTTTGTCTCCGTATCCTGTGTAATGTTACTACCAGCTAGCCTTAGTGACTCCGGGTATCTCTCCGCGCGAAGCCATTTCTCTGAAACATATGCGGCATACATGAAACTTTCTCATATACGCGCGTCGCCTGCCGCATAACTGGCATCTATTGTACCCTCTTACTTTAAACTTAGGAGTCTTTTTTTGTTTTGCTATTAAACATTCTTTTGCCATCTCTATTCCTTATCTTTGCCTTTTTTCTGTGCGAACGGCATGCCAAGAAGTTTCAATAATTCGAATGATTCTTCTTTTGAGTTCGACTGTATATTTATTATTACATCCATGCCCTGTGTCCTTGGCATCTTATCAATATCTATTTCAGGAAATATCGCCTGCTCTTTTAACCCCAGAGAATAGCTACCTTTTTGGTCGAACGAATTAGGGTTTACTCCTCTAAAATCCCTGATCCTCGGTAACGCCACATTCACAAACCTATCCAAAAATTCATACATCCTTGCCCCGCGCAGAGTAACCTTACAGCCGATAGGAAGGCCTTTGCGTATCTTAAAATTTGCTATCGCCTTCCTTGACCTTGTAATAGCAGGCTTCTGACCGACTATAGTAGCCAGCTCTTTCATGGCCTGCTCAAGGATCTTTATGTCCTGACTCGCAACGCCCACGCCCATATTCAAAACGATCTTTTTAATACAAGGTGCCTGCAATGGATTCGTGTAGTTAAACTTCTTGCCAAGCTCTGGGACGATCTCTTTTTTATATCTCTCTAATAGTCTTGGTATCATTGTTATATCAGTTCCTTACATTTTTTGCAGATCCTGACCTTTGTGCCGTCGGAAAGTATGCTGAAGCCAATGCGCGTCGGCTTATTACACTTTTGGCAAACCACCATCAGATTAGAAATAGCTATCGTGCTCTCTTTCTGTATGATGCCGCCCTGCTGATCTTCTTTGGTCCTGCGTGCATGCTTCTTTACCAGATTAAGACCCTGAACAAGCGCCCTGCCTTTATCAGGAAAAACTGCCAGCACTTTACCGGTCTTTCCGCTGTCCTTGCCTGTTATGATCTTTGCTGTATCGTTCTTCTTTATCTTTGACATGTCTTCTATATTACCTCAGGTGCCAGCGATACTATCTTCATAAAATTCTTATCTCGCAGTTCTCTTGCAACAGGTCCAAATATTCTTGTGCCGCGAGGATTCATCTGAAGATCTATGATCACAATAGCATTTGTGTCAAATCTCAGGTAAGAGCCGTCTGGCCGCCTGATAGAATTGACACTTCTGACTATAACTGCCTTAACGACTTCACCTTCCTTGACCACGCCATCAGGATTTGCCTCTTTTACGTTGGCAGTTATAATATCTCCTACCTCAGCAGTAGCCTTACCATGTCTGCCGATAACACCAATACACGAAGCGCGTTTCGCCCCTGTATTATCCGCTACATCTAAAATCGTCTGCATCCTAATCATAAACTTTTATACCTTTTTTACGACCTCTACGAGACGCCACCTTTTGCTCTTTGAAACTGGCTTTGTCTCCTGGATCTTTACTTTGTCTCCGGTCTTAGCCTCATTCTTCTCATCGTGCGCCATGATCTTGCCGGATTTCTTGATGATACGCCTATATATAGGGTGTATGGTCGTGCGATCCAAGCGGACAATAATACCCTTGTCCATCTTATCGCCTATCACAACCCCTACCCTTTCCTTACGATTTGCTCTCGCTTCCATGATTACCCCTTCTGCTTCTCGTTCAATACTGTTAAGATCCTGGCAACATCACGCCGCGCATCCTTGATCTTACTCGGTTTCTCCACGCGTCCTGTTGAGCGCTGCGACAGCATTTCAAAAAGAGCCTTTTTCAATGCCACCATTTTCTCGTTCAATTCCTGTTTTGATAAATTTCTAAGTTCTTCTGTCTTTAACATGTCTTTAACCGCTTGTCTTTCTTGTCACAAACCTCGTCTTAAAAGGCAGTTTTGAGGATGCGTATCTCATTGCATTTTTAGCAAGGTCTTCGCTGACTCCTCCGAGCTCAAAGATTATCTTGCCTCTCTTCACAGTAGCAACCCAGTACAAAGGTGCGCCTTTTCCTTTTCCCATCCTTGTCTCTGCAGGCTTTTTGCTGACAGATTTGTCAGGAAATGCCCGTATCCACATCTTTCCAGCGCCCTGCAATGACCTCATGACTGTAACCCTGCAAGCCTCTATCTGTATATTGGTAAGCCAGTCATTCTCCAGGACCTGCAATCCGCAATCGCCAAACGCAAGCGTTGCACCGCGAGTAGCAACACCCTTTCTTCTGCCTCTCTGGTACTTTCTATATTTGACCCTCTTTGGCATTAATACCATGACTAAGCCTCTACCGGTTTCTTTTCTTTTTTACCGACAATAATATCGCCTTTATATATCCAGACCTTGATGCCTATAAGACCAGCCTGTGTATGTGCTTCTGTAAATCCATAATCCACATCAGCCTTTATGGTCTGCAAAGGCACCTTGCCCACTTTATATGACTCTTTTCTTGCTATCTCAGCACCATCCAGCCTGCCGCGACATCGTATCTTTATGCCGCCTGCGCCTGCTTGAGTCGCCTGCTGCACTGCTCTTTTCATTGCCCTTCTAAACGCTATTCTCTTCTCGAGCTGGAATGCAATGTTTTCTGCAACAAGCTGCGCTGACAGCGCCACCCGCTTTATCTCTTTTATGTCTATCTGAAGCTCTTTATTGACAACGCCCCTAAGCTCGTCTCTTAATCTATCTATCTCTGAACCTTTTCTGCCTATTATTACGCCAGGTCTGCCGCTGTGTATGATTATGCGGATCCTATTAGATGCTCTCTCTATTTCTATCTTTGCAATAGCAGCCTGCATCAAATTCTTTTTTATGTGCTTTCTTATCTTGGAATCCTCTATAAGTAAACCGCCAAAATCCTTTTTATTGGCAAACCATCTCGAGGTCCAATCTCTTATATAACCTAATCTAAAACTATACGGATGTACTTTCTGCCCCAAAATTATCTCCTTTTGCTTGTAGTAGCCTTTTGTTTTTTAACTGGTGCTTTGGCCTTCCTTGTCACTTGTCCCTTGTCACTTGTCCCTTTTTTCGCCGCAGCTTTCTCCGTCTTCGCCTCCGGCCTCACAATCTTGCTCAACTCCAGCGTAATATGCGCTGTCCTATGTTTGATCATAGTTGCCCTGCCCATTGAAGCAGCCCTGAACCTCTTTAGCATCGGCCCCTTGTCTGCCTTTATTAAAGAAATATAAAGATCTGCTGGCAATAGATGCGCCTTTTTATCCGCGCTATCAATAGCTGAGTTCAAGAGCCTCTTTATGTAAATAGTGGGTCTCTTCTCAATCACATCCAAAAGCAATGACGCCTTTACAACGCCCATACCTTTTATAAGATTTGTGACATTGCTCGCTTTTCTTGGCGAAACCCTTAAATATCGCGCTATGACTCTAGTTACCATGATCCTACCTTTAAGTCTTTGCCTGTGACTGTTCTGTGTGAGCGCTGTGCTTTTTAAATATCCTTGTTGGCGAAAACTCCCCGAGCTTATGACCAACCATATTCTCTGTTATGAAAACAGGTATAAACTTTCTGCCATTGTAGATAGAAATAGTCATCCCCACAAATTCAGGAGCTATTGTGGACCTGCGAGACCATGTCTTTAGAGGCGACCTGTCTCTCGTATCCTTCATTTTCTGAAGGCGTTTCAACAACTTCTCGTCTATAAAAGGACCTTTTTTTAGTGATCTTCCCATTTTAACCTCACCCTGTGGCTATCTTGCTCTTTCTTCGTTTAACGATATATTTATCTGACAGCTTTGTCTTTCTTGTCTGCAAGCCTTTTGACTTCTGTCCCCATGGTGATGTCGGATGTCTTCCACCAGAAGATTTACCTTCTCCACCGCCCATAGGATGATCAACAGGGTTCATGACAACGCCCCTTACGCTGGGTTTACGTCCAAGCCATCGCGACCTGCCTGCCTTACCAATAGAAATTGCATCGTGTTCAATATTGCCGATCTGACCTATAGTCGTCATGCAATCCAAATGGATCAGCCTTACCTCACCTGAAGGAAGCTTTACATGCGCGTATGGCTCTTCCTTTGCCAATATCTGAGCATAGCCTCCTGCGCTTCTAACGATCTTTGCGCCCCTACCCTTTGTCAATTCAAGATTATGCATAGGTGTACCTGGCGGTACATTCCTTAAAGGCATTGAGTTCCCAGGTTTTATCTCGATCTCATTCTTGCTGGATATCACTGCATCGCCCACAGACAAGCCAGCAGGCCATATTATATATCTTCTTTCTTTATCATCGTATTCCACCAGGGCGATCCTTGACGAGCGATTCGGATCATACTCGATAGATATTACCTTTGCAGGCATGTCTACTTTATCCCTTTTGAAATCTATAATTCGATATCTTTGTTTGTGGCCGCCGCCTATCCATCTGGATGTAATACGTCCATGCGAATTGCGGCCTCCTGTTCTTTTCTTAGGCTCTGTAAGAGACTTCTCAGGCTTGTCAGTCGTGATCTCCTTGAAATCAGAAAGAGCTGTCCATCTTAGTGAGGGCGTTGTTGGCTTATATTGTTTAATTCCCATATCTGCCTTTAAGTAGTTGCCATCTCGATACGATCGCCTGTTTTAAGCGTCACAATGGCCTTTTTCCAATCCGGGGTTTTACCGACCTGGTACCTGAGCCTCTTCCATTTACCCCGCATCTTTACAGTATTCACTTTTAACACCTTTACATTGTAGACAAATTCCACTGCCTGTTTTATCTCTATCTTGTTTGCGCAAGGCGCAACGCGAAAGAGATACTTATTCCCTTCAAGCATCTGGCTGCCTTTTTCCGTACGCAATATATTTTTTAAGATATCGTATGGTGTCTTCATTTCTTTAGTCTCTTTACTATGCTATCGTGCGTTTCCTTTGAAAATAAGACCTTTGTGTTGGAAAGTATATCATGCGTATTAAAATCATCACACAGCCTCAATGTCAGCTTCTTTATATTTCTGCATGAGCGTATCAGATTCTCGCATCTCTTTGAATACACAAAAAGGTTTTTCTTATCGGAGATCTTTAATGCCGCCAATATCTTTGCTATGTCTTTTGTCTTGGGCTGTTTTAATTCAAGCTCTTTTTCCAGAACCACTATCTCTTTGTCTTTTGTCTTTGCGCTCAGACTTGAGATGATAGCCAGCCTCTTCATCCTCTTTGGTATGCTGTAACTAAAGTCTCTTGGTACTGGTCCGAAAACAACGCCTCCACCTCTCCACAGAGGAGATCTTATGGAGCCGACCCTTGCCCTGCCAGTGCCTTTTTGCCTCCATGGCTTTTTTCCGCCGCCTCTGACATTCGCCCGAGTCTTTGTCGAAGCTGTGCCCTGCCTTTTATTGGCCTGGTACATGCGGATGCTCTGATGCAAAAGACCTTTACGTACCTCGGCGTTAAATATCTCTGGATTCAGCTTAAATTTATCCAGCTTCTTGCCAGAAAGACTATACACGTCTACGACTGGTATGTCGGTTTTATTTTCAGCCTTTTTTCTTGTCTTTTTCTTTGCCTGTACCATCTTTTCCCTTGTCGCTTGTCACTTGTTGCTTGTCCCTGACCAAAAGCCTCTTTTTCGCCGCGCGTATCTCCAGGTACCCATTCTTCGAGCCCGGCACTGCGCCCTTGACCAATAATATATTCTTTTCCTTATATACCTTAATGATCTCAAGATTCTGAACTGTCCTTCTCTTGTTGCCCATACGGCCAGGAAGATGTAAACCCTTCCATACCCTGGAAGGATAAGAGCTGCCTCCTATAGAACCTACTCTTCGATGATGCATTCCACCATGGCTCTTTGGACCGCCAGCCCAACCCCATCGCTTTACACCACCTTGAAACCCCTTACCTATAGAAGTGCCTGCTATATCAACAAAATCCTTTTCCTTAAATATATCCACCGTGACTTTCTTACCAACGCTGACACCTTCGCCAGCATCAAAAGGCAGCTCCTTGACAAAGGCATTTGGTTCTGCATTTGCCTTTTTATATAGACCCTTTTCTGAACGAGAAGTATTCTTTGCCTTTTTCTTGCCAAACCCAAGCAAGACCTTATTTTCAAGCACATTTAAAACCGTGCAAGGACCTGCCTCTATCACAGTAACAGGTACAAATACCCCATCTTCTGTAAAAACCTGCGTCATCCCTAATTTTTTACCTAATAAACCTAGTTTCATTCTTGTCTTTCGCTATTCGGTTGCGTATATCGAAATGTTATACGTTGATCGGTTGCGTTTTATTACGGTTGACGATCAACGTTTCGATCTACGCAACCGTACAACGTGTACCGAGCATTACTTGATCTCGACGAAAACGCCTGCCGGTAGATCTAGTTTTCTAAGAGCGTCTATTGTCTTCGCAGTAGGACTGATGATGTCTACAAGCCTCTTGTGTGTCTTCATTTGAAACTGTTCCCTGGATTTTTTATCTACATGAGGACCTCTTAAAACAGTAAAGATCTCTCTCTTTGTAGGCAAAGGCACTGGTCCTGAGACCTTTGCGCCTGTACGCTTTGCAGTGTCAACTATCTCTGCAGCTGACTGATCCAGGAGCTTGTAATCATATCCCTGCAATCTTATGCGAATTTTTTGAGCCTGAACTTGTGGCTGTGTCATTTTCTCTTCCTCGCCAAGGCTGCTGCTTTGGCAAGGCTGGACCTCGGCTTTTTTAAAAGCCGAGGTCCAGCCTTGCCAAAGCAGCAGCCTTGAATCATGCTGTTATATCTGCTACAACCCCAGCACCTACTGTGTGGCCTCCTTCGCGGATAGCGAAGCGAAGCTCTTTTTCAAGTGCGATAGGGGTTATGAGTTCGATTTCCATTTCTACGTTATCGCCTGGCATTACC
>JAVCCW010000019.1 GCA_030765235.1 Candidatus Gorgyraea atricola
CTGCAAGGCCCTTTGCTGCCAGGCACATTGTTATAGACGAGGTAAGTGTAGTCTTACCGTGATCAACGTGACCTATAGTACCGATATTTACGTGTGGTTTAGTGCGTTGGAATTTTTCCTTTGCCATTGTATGCTCCTTTTGTTTTACTTACTTACAATCTTTTCCGCTATATTTTTAGGCACTTCTGCGTAATGAGAAGGCTCCATTGTATATGATGCCCTACCCTGTGTCAAGCTCCTTATGGCTGTTGCGTAACCAAACATCTCTGCTAGAGGCACATCACCCTTTACTGCCTTTACATTAGCCTTTTGCTCTATTTCCCTGATCTTGCAACGCCTTGAATTCAGGTCACCTATGACATCGCCCATATAATTTTCCGGGAAGATAACTTCAAGATTCATTATAGGTTCCATAAGTTTACACCTGGCCTTTTTCAAGCCATCCGTAAACGCGATCGAGCCAGCCATCTTAAAAGCGATCTCTGAAGAATCAACCTCATGAAAAGACCCGTCGATCAGATTGACCTCTGTATCTATTACAGGATAGCTTGCCAGCACGCCTGTCTTTGATGCCATTTCAATCCCGTTTTTAACAGCCGGGATATACTCTCTAGGTATGGCGCCGCCCACGATCTTATTCTTAAATTCTATGCCAGTGCCTGGTTCACCTGGTTTCATGATAATAACAGCATGACCATACTGTCCTCTGCCGCCTGACTGCTGTATAAATTTACCAACTGACCTGACCTCTTGAGTAGGCATTTCTTTGTAGGCTACCTGTGGCACGCCTGTCTTTGCCTCTACCTTGAACTCGCGAAAGAGCCTGTCTATGATTATCTCGAGATGCAACTCTCCCATACCTGATATAAGAGTCTGTCCTGTTTCATTGTTGTAACGCACTCTGAAGGTCGGATCTTCTTCCTGTAATTTATTGAGCGCGAGGCCGAGTTTGTCCTGGGCTACCTTTGTAGATGGCTCTATTGCCATAGAAACCACGGGCTCTGGAAAATGCATCTTCTCTAATATAACAGGATAATCCTGTTCGCAAAGCGTATCACCTGTGCGCGCATTCTTCAGCCCCACAACACCCACTATATCACCAGCGCCTGCCTCATCCACTATCTCCTGCTTATTGGCATGCATACGCACTATCTTGCTCAAACGCTCTTTTCGGTCGCGGCTTATATTGTAAACATAAGAACTTTTTTGCACTGTACCTGAATATATCCTTATATATGTGATCCTGCCCACATATGGATCTGTTGCTATTTTAAAACAGAGCGCGCAAAACGGCTCGTCATCATCTGTCTTCCTGAATATATCCTCATCTGAATCAGGGCTCACACCTTTAATAGGAAGTATGTCTAGCGGGGACGGCAGGCATTCGCACACTGCATCCAGCAGCATCTGCACGCCTTTATTCTTAAAAGCAGCGCCGCACAATATCGGCACAAACATATCCTTAACAACTGCCTTACGAAGAACAGCGCGTATCTCAGGTTCTGTTATCTCCTGGTTATGGATATATTTATCCATCATTTTCTCATCATGCTCTGCTAATTTTTCAATAAGGTCATGCCTGTATATCTTTACTTCTTCCATTTTGTCTGCGGGTATTTCGTCTTCTTCAAAATTATCATCTACCCTGTCTTCCTTAAACATATAAGCCTTCATACCAATAAGATCTATTATTCCTTTAAAATTATCTTCGCTGCCAATGGGAAGCTGTATGGGAAATGCGTTTGCAGCCAGCATATCTTCCATCTGCTTTGTTACCTTTGCAAAATCAGCGCCCACGCGATCCATCTTATTTATAAAAGCTATTCTCGGGACCTTATACTTATCTGCCTGGCGCCACACTGTCTCTGTCTGCGGTTGCACGCCGCCCACTCCGCAGAATATAACCACCGCGCCATCCAGCACCTTCAGCGATCGCTCGACCTCTGCTGTAAAATCCACATGGCCTGGAGTATCAATGACATTTATTCTGCAATCCTTCCAATTACAACTCGTAGCTGCTGAAGTAATAGTAATGCCCCGCTCCTGCTCCTGCTCCATCCAGTCCATGGTCGCAGTGCCTTCATGCACCTCGCCGATCTTATAGAGCCTGCCTGCATAATAGAGCATTCTCTCAGTAGTCGTGGTCTTTCCAGCGTCTATATGAGCAATAACTCCTATGTTCCTTAATTTTTGTAAGGGTATTTCTCTAATCATATGTCTATTATTTGTTCTCTGTTGTGCTTCGACCGCCATTTTTACTCTCTATACCTTTCATTACCATCTATAATGCGCAAAGGCCTTGTTGGCCTCTGCCATCCTGTGCATGTCATCTCTCTTTTTCATTGCAGAACCCTGCTTCTTAAATGCCTCCATGATCTCATCCGCGAGCTTCTCTTCCATGGGCCTGCCTTTTTTCTGTCTTGCAAAATCCCTTAGCCAGCGCATTGCAATAGATGTGCCCCTGTCGCTCTTTACTTCAATAGGCACCTGATAAGTAGCTCCTCCAACCCTTCTTGGTTTTATCTCTAAAAGAGGTCTTACATTATCAATTGCCGTTTGCAATAGCTCTAAAGAATTGGTGTTATCTGCCTTTTTTGAAACTACATCAAGCGCATTATATACAATACGTTCTGCAACAGCCTTCTTGCCCTGCTCCATGACTACATTGACAAACCTGGTGATAAGCTTGCTATTATATTTAGGATCAGGTAATACGTCTCGTTTTTCTGCTCGTCTTCTACGCATCTTTCCCTCACTTGCTCGAGGCTGGACCTCGGCTTTTTTTAAAAAGCCGAGGTCCAGCCTCGGAACTTACGCTTTTGGTCGTTTTGCGCCGTACTTTGAGCGGCTCTTTTTCCTGTTTGCCACGCCTGCTGTATCGAGCGTGCCTCTTACTATGTGATACCTCACACCAGGAAGGTCTTTTACCCTGCCGCCCCTGATTAAAACTATCGAATGCTCTTGAAGATTGTGCCCTTCTCCTGGTATATAGGATGTTACCTCTATACCATTGGTCAGCCTTACTCTGGCAACCTTTCTCAACGCAGAGTTAGGTTTTTTCGGAGTCTGTGTCTTTACCTGCAGGCACACGCCCCTTTTCTGAGGACACGCATTAAGCGCACGCGATTTTGTCTTTCTGGACTTCGAACTCCTGCCGTATTTTATTAATTGACCGATCGTTGGCATATCTATTCCTTGTCCTTTTTCTCTTGCTGCTTATTACTTTCTTTTTCCTTCTCACCGCCTATTTTTACCATCTCTATATTCCTGTGCGCCTTGAACCCAGTGCCAGCTGGAATCAAATGCCCCATGATGACATTCTCTTTCAGCCCTCTGAGCTCGTCTATTCTTCCGCTTACAGCAGCCTCTGTCAAAACCTTGGTCGTCTCCTGGAAACTCGCTGCTGATATAAAACTCTCTGTGGAAAGCGATGCCTTTGTGATCCCTAAAAGTATTGGCGCTGCGCTGGCAGGTTTACCTTTTTTCTTCGTTATCTTTGCATTCTCTTCCTGGAAAATCCGCTTGTCCACCTGCATGTCAACCAAAAACTCTGTATCGCCAGAGTCCTCTATCTTGACCTTCTTGAGCATCTGCTTAACTATGGTCTCTATATGTTTATCGTTTATCTTTACACCCTGCAGCCTGTATACCTCCTGCACTTCATTCACGAGATATTCCTGCAGCCTCTTCTCGCCGCTTACCTTTAATATATCCTGCGGGTTGATAGGTCCATCAACGAGCTGGTCGCCTGTTGAAACCCTGTCACCCCTGTAGACATTCAAATGTTTGCCATGCGGTATGATGTATTCCTTTGTCATACCAGAGGATGCTTTAACAATGATCCTGCGCTGACCTTTTTTAGCTGCGGCAAACTCCACGATCCCGTCTATCTCGCTTATCATCGCGGGATCTTTTGGTTTTCTTGCCTCAAAAAGCTCTGCGACCCTTGGCAGGCCTCCAGTGATATCCTTTGTCTTACTGACCTGCCTGGGTGTCTTCGCGATCAACTCTCCTGCCTTTACATTCCCTCCATCCTGACAAACAATGTGCGCCCCTGCAGGTATCGGATAAATCGCCGCGACTTCTTTCTTCTCATTCTCTATAACTATCTGCGGATGATACTCACCCTTGTGCTCTATAATAACGCGGCCAGTACGACCTGTTGCCTCGTCAAGTTCCTCCACCATAGTCACTTCTTCCACAATATCCTCGTACCTAACCTTTCCACTCACCTCTATCAATATAGGTGAAGTATACGGGTCCCATCTTATAAAAATAACACCTTTATCGATCTCCTGGCCATCCTTTACAGTCAATGTAGATCCTGAAGGCACCATATATTTTTCAAGTTCCCTGCCACTCTCGTCGTTTATGCTTACCTGGCCATTGCGGTTCAATGCTATAATGTCGCCTGATTCCTGCTGCACTATCCTGAGGTTATGATACTTGACAACACCCTTTGACCTGGATTTTATAAACGATTGTTCTATAATTCTTGACGCTGTTCCGCCGATATGAAATGTTCTCATGGTAAGCTGTGTTCCTGGCTCACCTATGGACTGGGCTGCGATCACGCCAACAGCTGTACCAAGCTCGACGATCTTGCCTGTAGCAAGGTCTCTGCCATAACACTTAGCGCACACGCCATACTTTGCCTCGCATGTAAGCACGCTGCGTATGCGTATCTTTTCTATGCCAGCGGATTCTACACGCGCGGCAGATTCTTCGCTTATCTCGCTGCCAGACTCTACGATATTCTCATCAGTAATAATATCCGCGATATTATCCACTGCCACCCTTCCTATGATCCTCTCTCTTAAAGGAACGACCTCTTCATCCGCCTCGATGATCGCGCTTACAAGTATGCCGTTCATCGTGCCGCAATCATCTTCTCTTATAATGACATCCTGCGCTACGTCCACAAGGCGTCTAGTAAGATAACCAGAGTCTGCTGTTTTAAGCGCTGTGTCTGCCAGGCCTTTTCTTGCGCCGTGAGTAGAGATAAAATATTCGAGCACTGTAAGGCCTTCTTTAAAATTAGCAGTGATCGGTGTCTCGATGATCTCTCCTGATGGCTTTGCCATAAGTCCGCGCATACCTGCCAGCTGTCTGATCTGCTGCTTTGAACCCCTTGCCCCGGAATTTGCCATCATAAATATTGGATTAAAAACACTCAACCCCTTAAATAAAAGATCTGACACCTTATCTGTCGCATGTGTCCATATATCAACGATCTTGTTGTATCTTTCTCGTTCCGTTATAATACCTTTTCGATATTGATCCTCGACTGAATTTACCTCTTTCTTTGAAGCTGCCAGCACCTTTTTCTTTTCTGTCGGAATATGCAGGTCTTCCACTGAAATAGAAATGCCTGCCAGTGTCGCAAATTCAAAACCAGTATCCTTGATGTCGTCCAGGAGCTTTACAGTGACATCATGACCAAACTGCTTATAACAATCACCTATGACCTTACTGAGATTTGATTTCTCCAGCATGATATTTACGTAAGGCATGCCTTTTGGCAATATGCGATTAAATATGACCCTTCCCGCGGTCGTCTCGATCATCTCTCCATCGATCCTTATCTTTATCTTCGCGTGCATCTCTATCTCTCTGTCATAAAGCGCGATCTCTGCCTCTTCTCTGTCCGCGAAAACCCTGCCTTCTCCTTTTGCGCCTGGCTCTTCTCCGGTCAGATAATAACAGCCCAGCACTATATCCTGCGTCGGTGTTATAATAGGCCTGCCGTCAGACGGAGAAAATATGTTATTAGACGAAAGTATCATGAGCCTTGATTCCATCTGCGCCTCTGTTGAGAGGGGCACATGCACCGCCATTTGGTCACCGTCAAAATCAGCATTGAACGCAGTACAGACGAGCGGGTGGATCCTAATCGCCTTACCTTCTATTAATATGGGCTGAAACGCCTGTATCCCGAGCCTGTGTAAGGTAGGCGCCCTGTTTAAAAGTACAGGATGTTCCTTTATTACATCGTCCAAGATATCCCATACCTCAAGCCTTGCCTTTTCCACCATACGCTTTGCGCTCTTTATTGTATGAACAAATCCTTTTTCCTTTAACTTCTTTATGATAAATGGCTCGAATAACTCCAGCGCCATCTTTTTTGGAAGTCCGCATTCCCATAGCTTCAATTCAGGTCCGATCACAATAACGCTCCTGCCTGAATAGTCAACGCGTTTTCCTAAAAGATTTTGTCTAAAACGGCCCTGTTTGCCTTTTAACATATCACTCAAAGACTTAAGCGGCCTATTCGCGGGACCAAGCACTGGCCTGCCATGTCTTCCATTGTCAAAAAGTGCATCCACTGATTCCTGAAGCATGCGTTTTTCATTGCGTATAATAATATCAGGCGCCTTTAATTCCAATAGCTTCTTAAGGCGGTTATTCCTATTTATAACGCGTCGGTATAGATCATTCAGATCACTCGTAGCAAACCTGCCGCCCTCAAGAGGCACGAGCGGCCTTAGATCCGGTGGAATAACAGGTACGATATCTATTACCATCCAGTCTGCTTTATTGCCGGATTTATTTATTGCCTCTATTGTCCGGAGTCGCTTAAGTATCTTTCTTTTTGCCAGTTCTGATTTCTGTCCATGAAGGTCTACTTTTAATTCCTTTATCATCTTGCCCAGATCCAGTTCAGCCAAAAGCTCCCTTATGCCTTCAGCGCCAATCATGGCCTTGAACTTGGTACCATACTCCTCTACATACTTCCTGTATCTCTCTTCATTCAGGAGTTCCTTTTTCTTGAGCGGGGATTCTCCTGGATCTATGACAATATATTCTTCGTAATAAATCACTCGCTCTAATTCTCGCATGCCAATATTTAAAAGAAGCGCCATGCGGCTCGGCAATGCCTTAAAGAACCAGATATGCGAACACGGCGCAGCCAGCTCTATATGGCCCATCCTGTCGCGCCTGACCTTGGAGAGCGTAACTTCTACACCGCAACGGTCGCACACTATACCTTTATATTTAATGCGCTTGTACTTTCCGCAGCTGCATTCCCAGTCACGTGTTGGCCCGAATATCTTTTCGCAAAAAAGTCCATCCTTCTCAGGCCTGAGCGTCCTGTAATTAATGGTCTCGGGCTTCTTTACCTCGCCCTTTGACCACGATCTGATAACCTCAGGAGAAGCAATCTTTATTGAGATAAAATCGAAATTACCAAATTCTTCTTTTATCATTATTTTTTCTTCCTTTTTGCTTTTTTGCGCGCCTTGCGCAGCTCCTTAAGTTCTTCTTTTGAGACGACAACGGGTGAGATCCCGCCATCTTTATATTCTGTCCTTATGTCCAAACACAGGCTTTGCAATTCCTTGACCAATACATTAAATGATTCAGGTGTCCCTGGATGAAGCGCATTCTCGCCTTTTACTATGGACTCATATACCTTTGTCCTTCCGCTGACATCATCACTCTTTACAGTCAAGAGCTCCTGCAGTGTATACGCGGCGCCATATGCCTCGAGCGCCCATACTTCCATTTCTCCGAACCTCTGTCCTCCGAATTGCGCCTTTCCGCCAAGAGGCTGCTGCGTTACAAGTGAGTACGGGCCTATTGAACGCGCGTGGATTTTATCATCGACCAGATGCGCGAGCTTCATCATGTATATGTAACCTACTGTTACCTTTTGTCCGAATCTTTCTCCTGTCTTCCCGTCATGCAGCGCTACCTTTCCATTCTCTGGGAGACCTGCCTGCTTTAACCAATCCCGTACATCTTCCTCTTTTGCGCCGTCAAATACAGGTGTAGTCACCTTAAGGCCCAGCGCCTTGGCAGCCCAGCCAAGATGCGTCTCAAGTATCTGACCCACGTTCATTCTTGAGGGCACACCAAGAGGATTCAGCACTATCTCAACAGGCGTGCCATCCTCCATATATGGCATGTCTTCTTCGGGTAAGATCTTTGCTATGACACCTTTATTACCATGCCTGCCTGCCATTTTATCTCCAACAGATAATTTCTTTTTGCTTGCTACATAAACAACTATTCTCTTTAATACGCCTGCTGGCAATTCATCGCCCCTTTTTATCTTGTCAACCTCATGCTCTTCTTCGTAAAGCACTTCTTCCAGCTGATCATTGTAAATAGACAGTGTCCTCTTTACCTCAGCCTCGAGCTCAAGATCTGTCTCTATCTTTATACTCGTTATGTCGCATTTTTCAAACTTGGACAAATCCTTTTTTCTGATGGGCCTGCCTTCTGCGATCAGCGTAGTACCGGTCTCGTCAGATAAAAGAGGGCCTGTCAGCTTTACGCCTGAAACGAGCTTGGACAGGCGATTTGCTTTTTCCTTCTTGATGTTATCCACCCGCTTCTCGTATTCGTTTCTTATCTTTTCTATATCTTTATGCTCTTTTTGCAGCTGCTCTTTTGACTTTGCCTTCTGGCCTTTTCTTGAAAAGATCTTGGTGTCAACCACGATCCCCTCTACGCCTGACGGCACTGTAAGAGAGGCATCGCGCACATCGCCTGCTTTTTCTCCGAAGATCGCGCGCAAAAGTTTTTCTTCTGGCGAAAGTTCTGTCTCGCTCTTTGGCGCCACTTTGCCTACAAGTATGTCTCCAGGCCCGACTTCTGCGCCAACCCTTATGATGCCATCCTCGCCGAGATTCTTCAGTGCCTCTTCGCTTACATTTGGGATATCCCTTGTGACTTCTTCATTGCCAAGCCTTGTCTCTCTTGCCTCTAATTCAAATTCCTCCACATGCACTGAGGTATACATGTCTTCCTTTAAAAGTCTCTCACTCACCAGTATCGCGTCTTCGAAATTATAACCACGCCATGGCATAAATGCGACCAGTACATTTCTTCCAAGAGCAAGCTCTCCGCCATTGGTACTTGGCCCATCAGCAATAGCATCGCCTGCCTTGATCTTGTCACCTATTTTTACGATAGGCCTTTGGTCAATGCAGGTATTGGCATTGGATCTGGCAAACTTCCTCAGTTTATACACAAGGCTGTTATTGACTGTTATCTCATCTGCCTGCACGCATGTTACCTTGCCGCCTGATTTTGCTACAGTGGTTGCGCCAGAATCAAGCGCTGTCCTTGCCTCCATGCCAGTGCCTATAAGCGGTGCCTCAGTAAATAATAAAGGTACTGCCTGGCGTTGCATGTTTGAACCCATAAGTGCCCTGTTTGCGTCATCATGCTCAAGAAACGGTATAAGCCCTGCTGCCACACTCACGAGCTGCTTTGGAGAAACATCCATATAGTCTATCTTTGACGGCTGTATAAAAGGAAAATTATCCTTGTATCTGCAGAGCACTCTATCCTCGGTAAAATATCCTTCCTTGTCCAGCTTTGCATTTGCCTGTGCGATCCTGTATTGATCTTCAACATCAGCAGTCATGTATTCGATCCTGTTTGTGGCCCTGCTTTTTTCAACTATCCTGTAAGGTGTTTCTATAAAACCAAATTTATTTACTCTGGCGTATGTGCTGAGCGATGATATAAGTCCGATGTTTGGACCTTCTGGCGTTTCTATGGGACAGACTCTTCCGTAGTGCGAGTAATGAACGTCTCTCACTTCAAAGCCAGCCCTTTCCCTGGATAAACCGCCGGGTCCAAGTGCGCTCAAGCGCCTCTTATGCGTCATCTCTGCTAATGGATTTGTCTGGTCCATGAACTGCGACAACTGGCTCCTGCCAAAGAAATCTCTTATCACGCTTGAAAGGACTTTTGAGTTTATCAAATGATACGGCATCATGGTCTCTACATCATAAATGGACATGCGCTCTTTACAGAAACGCTCCATCCTTGCCAGACCTATCCTAAACTGCTCTGCAAGAAGTTCACCCACTGTTCTTACGCGACGATTACCGAGATGATCGATGTCATCCAGCTCGCCTTCGCCATTCTTTAGATCCAAAAGATACCTTACTACGTTTACGATGGTCTCTTTATCCAAGGCGCTTTTATCTAGCGCCGCCTTCATGCCCAGCTTGCGATTCAATATGTAGCGGCCGACCTTGGTCATGTCATATCTTCTCTTGTCAAAAAATAATCTATCCAATAATTGCTTTGCGCTTTCAAGCGTCAATGGATCGCCTGGCCTCAGGCGCCTATAGATATCAAGAAGGGCTTCCTCCCTGGTCTTTGTATGATCCTTTTCAAGCGTATTCGCGATCTCTGGAATCGTGTCCCTGAATACCTCTAAATAGCGCACGCCAGCATCCCAGAGCTTATCTATATTTTGCTCTGTAAGCGTGGCATTATTCTCCAGGATGATTACATCGTCTACTTCAGGGTGCTTTATATCCTTTACCACGATCCTGCCAACATACTTAAGCAGGCTTGACTTTCTCGCAGGCCTTACGCGCTCCACGCCTGTAAAAAGTCTCATGATCTCTTCATCTGTCTCAAAGCCGAGCGCGCGCAAAAGAATTGTAGCGAGTATCTTTTTGCGCCTGTCAATAAATACGTAAAGCGTGTCATTCGCGTCAAACTCGAACTCCATCCATGCGCCACGACCAGGTATTATCCTGCCTGAATAGATCCTCTTTCCTGTTGTGTGCAGATTCTCCTCGAACGATACACCAGGTGAGCGATGGAGCTGGCTGACAACCACTCTTTCATCGCCATTAATAATAAAGGTACCGTTCTCTGTCATTAGCGGCAGATCGCCTAAATATACCTCTTGCTCTTTGGTGTCTTTCTTTGACTTAAGTCTTATCTTTATCTTGAGAGGTGAGGCAAAGCTTACAGCTCTTTTCTGGCATTCTAATCTGTCATATTTTGACTTGCCCGCAGTATAATACAAAAATTCAAGCCTGTGATTCCCGTCATTGCTCTCAATAGGAAAGACGTCCTCGAACACAGCCTGCAGACCATCGCGCTTACGCTTGGTCTTTGGCTTATCCAGCTGCAAAAAATTGATATAGGACTCCCGCTGTATATCAAGAAGATATGGAATACGCACTACTTCTTTCAGCTTCGCGAAATTCTTGCGCTTTGTCATTAAAACCTCTCTCGTGTAAGGGGTTTATTTCAACTCTACTTTTGCGCCTTGTGCTTCGAGTTTTTTCTTTACTTCTTCGGCTTCTTCTTTGCCAACGCCTTCTTTTACTGTCTTTGGCGCGCCTTCTACAAGGTCCTTTGCCTCTTTAAGGCCAAGGCTTGTGATAGTGCGGATCTCTTTTATGACCTGGATCTTCTTGTCGCCTGCTGCAGCCAGCACCACTGTAAAGGTAGTCTTTTCCTCTTCAGCTGCGGCTCCTGCTGCGCCTGCGCCAGCTACTGCTGCCACTACAGGTGCCTGAGCAGTTACGCCGAATTTCTCTTCGATCGACTTAACAAGATTTGACAGCCCTAGAACAGACATTGTCTCGATCGTGCCAAGCATTTCTTCGATTTTCTTTTCGTCAGCCATTTGATGCCTCCTTGTTTTCTGGTCCGCTCTCTTCTTTTTTCTCAGGTTGCGTTTCCTCTTTATTCTCTAGTTGAACCTCTTCTTTTTTCTCTTCAGCTTTTTCTTCTACCTGACCTTGTCCCTTGTCACTTGTCCCTTGTCCCTTCTTATCCTTTACCGCATTAAGCACATATACCACCTTGCATATAATAGCATTTAAAGCTCCAGCCAATCCTTGGATTGGCGCATTGAGCACATTTGCCAGTCTAGCTAGCAATACTTCTCTTGAAGGAAGCGCTGCGAGCTGTTTAATATCGTCACTGGAAACAGAATCACCATTTACTATGCCACCGCGGATTTGCAGGACCTTATGATCCTTTGCGAATTTTACAAGTACCTTTAATATATAGGCGGCGTCCCCTTTTCTATCTACTGCTATGCCTGCCTCACCCTTGACTAATTCCACTATCTTTTTGCTGGGTTCATTTGTAAGGGCGCGCTTTAGCATTGAATCCTTAACAACCAAATATTCGCCTGAAACACCCCTTAGCTCCCTACGCAATTCGTTCAAATTCTGGGCACTAAGCCCCTTGTAACTGGTAACTATCATAGTATCTGAGTCGTTAAGACGACTGGATATTTCCTCAACCATCATTTTTTTACATTCCATTGATAACTTAGCCATTACGATGTCCTCAACTTTACTATATCCAGCTTCACGCCAGGGCCCATTGTTGTTGAAAGCGCTATGCTTTTTATAAATTTACCTTTTATGCCGCTTGGCCTGGATTTATCTATCGCGGTTATGACCTTTAACACATTTTCCAGAATAGCCTTTTCCTCAAACGAGATCTTCCCTGCTATAACATTAATGTTACCCAGTTTGTTCAATTTAAACTCGACCTTACCTGCCTTTGCCTCTTCTACCGCTCTCTTAAAATCATTCGTAACAGTCCCTATCTTAGGGTTCGGCATAAGGCCTCGCGGTCCAAGCACCCTTCCCAGTTTTCCAACCTCGCGCATCATATCAGGCGCGCTTATTACCACATCAAAATCTATCCATCCACCAGTTATCTTTGCAATAAGATCAGCGTCTCCCACATAATCAGCGCCTGCTTCTCTTGCCTGGTTTGCGCCTTCGCCTTTACACAGGACAAGTATCTTTACCTTTTTTCCGCTGCCATGAGGCAAAATTACAGTGCCTCTGACCATCTGATCAGCCTGCTTTGGATCAGAATTAATATTAAAGGATATCTCGACTGTCTCGTTAAACTTTGGCCGCGGCGCCTTTTTCAGGATCGCAACCGCTTCCTCCATTGTGTAGAGTTTATCTTTTTCTGCCAGCTTCTCGAATTCCTTTGTGCGCTTACTCATGCTTCCACCTCTATACCCATACTGCGAGCTGTGCCTTCGATTATCCTCATCGCGCCTTCCATATCTGCAGCATTAAGGTCCTTCATCTTGGTCTGGGCGATCTCTTTTACCTGCGCTTTAGTTACTTTGCCTATCTTTTCCTTATTAGGTACGCCTGATGCCTTTGCTATACCGCATGCGCGCTTCAAGAGTACTGAACACGGCGGGCTCTTTATTATAAAGGTAAAGGACTTATCTTTATAAACAGTCATGACAATCGGCAACACAAGCCCCTGCCTGTCTCTGGTCTTCTCATTGAATGATTTGCAAAACTCCATTATATTCACGCCATGCTGACCTAATGCAGGACCAACAGGAGGCGCAGGATTTGCCTGTCCGCCTGTAACGTGTAGCTTTATGGTTGCTTTTATCTCTTTTGCCATGTTAAAGCCTTTCTACCTGCCAGTATTCGAGTTCGACTGGTGTGGCGCGGCCGAATATTGAAACCATTACCTTTATCTTGCCCTTGTCCGGGTTGACCTCTTCTATATTGCCGTTAAAATTTATAAATGGTCCTTCTATGACTTTGACGCTGTCGCCCTTTTCAAAGATCACCTTGGGCGTTGGCTTTTCTTTTCTTTCTTCAGTCTGCTTTATTATCTGGTTGACCTCGCTATCCAAGAGAGGCACAGGCCTTGTCTTGGTACCTATAAATCCTGTGACACCAGCCATGTTCCTGATTACATACCAGATGTCATCATCCAGATCCATTTCCACCAGCACATAGCCAGGGAAAAATTTCCTGAGGGATATCCTCTTTTTGCCGTCCTTTACCTCTGAAACCTGTTCCGTTGGTATAAGAACCTGAAAGACCTTCTCCTTTAATGCGCCTTCCTGTACCTTGGCCTCTATGCCAGTCTTTACCTTATCTTCCTGGCCCGTTAATGTATGTATGACGTACCACTTATGATCCATATTTATCTCAATAAAATATTTATAAACCTAGATAAGATTAAGTCCACTATACCTATAAATATAGCCAGGAGCGCAGTTGAAGCGATCACGATTCCTGTCGAACCGATCAGCTCATCCTTACTCGACCAGGAGACCTTCTGCATCTCCACCTTGACTTCAGCCACAAACCGTGTAATTTTTGAAAAAATCTTCATGTTTATATTTTCCAAGGTGGCAGGCCAGGAGGGATTCGAACCCCCAACACGCGGCTTTGGAGACCGCTGCTCTGCCAATTAGAGCTACTGGCCTTTAATGAGCGCTTGAGTTATTCGATGCGCAACCAGACCTATCTAACCTCGCTCTATACAATGTAAGGGCCGACCTACTTCTGTCGGCCCCTCACATCCTGGTAGGCCACGAGCCTACCTCTCAATTATTTTTCTTCCTTATGCGGCGTCCTCTTTTTGCAAAACTTACAGAACTTCTTTATCTCAAGTCTTTTTGTCTGCAATTTCTTGTTCTTCCTAGCTGTATAATTTTTTCTCTTGCACTCGGTGCAAGCAATTATAATTAACTCTCTGGGCATCTCTTCCTTACGCTACTATATCTGCTACAACCCCAGCACCTACTGTGTGGCCTCCTTCGCGGATAGCGAAGCGAAGCTCTTTTTCAAGTGCGATAGGGGTTATGAGTTCGATTTCCATTTCTACGTTATCGCCTGGCATTACC
>JAVCCW010000020.1 GCA_030765235.1 Candidatus Gorgyraea atricola
ATCAGTTTAGCTTTTTCCTTGAATGGACATTAAAGAGAACAGAAGATGATAAGCTTTATGCACCATTTACATATAGTGTTAAGTTTGATGAAGATGCCAAGGAAATAAGGGAAGAGGATAGCAATAAGGAAAAGAATCAGGATGTAAAAGGTACATTGCTCACAGCGCTTAGCGTCCTTGAGTATGATTCTAGAATTAATGAATTGAATATAAAGAGTAGCTTTAAGTGGTATAGCCCTATAGTAGCATATACCTCTGATGTAATAGAGGATCTATACGAAGCTGGCAGGCTGAATAATCCAGAAGAGCTTGTACTTTCGTACAAGATATTATCACGCCAGCAGGAATTATTCAGTGACTATGAAAAGAAATTTTCAGACTGGGGCAAGAGGAACAAAGAAGACTACGCAAAGTTATTAATTGATATAAAGACGAATATGCAGAGATATATCAAAGACGGTTATTTCCATGTAGAAGACTTCTCAGATAAAGAAAATGCAAAGATAAACGCATTGGCACTGGCCCTTATATCAAAGGAGGATATGGAGGAATTTGGACTGGTGTTAGATGGTTCACGTTTAGATCTGGCATCTCTTTACTTCTTAGACTGGCTTGACAGAAATAGAGCAGAATCAACAGATACATGTGACTGGGTATTAAGAAAGGTGAATAAGAAAACAGGTCTCCCTGAAAATAATAGCTTAGACGGCTATGCTAGTCTGGAACAAATAGCCTATCACGCTTTTGGTTTTATGGAAAACACTGATCTCAAGTCCTTGAAGCGTATGTTTGATGCTCTTCAGGAATGGGGCTTTATCAGGGATTCTAAAGGCGAAATTACTGTAAATGGATTGTATGATAGTTATTCTGTTGCAACAGGCTTTCCACGTCACGGAGCAGGCATATTAACACGCAGTCAAGCGCTTTTAGGCATAGCATTATTGAGCTATGATTCACTTGAGGAATATCCTGATTTATTGCATGAGATAGTAAAAGGGGTAACAGGTGCTATTTCCATGGAGAAAGGTAAGGTGGGTGCCAAGAGAGACCAGACAAAGGAATCGGGTTTGAATTTAGTGGATAATATTGTGACTTATAGGTTTCTTGTTGATCTAAGGGATTTTTATAAAAGGACTGGACATGACTATTTAGCAGACCCCATCTCCGATGCAATTAATCCTATCAGGACATACTTAGAGAGACAGTCTTACGGAGGAGAGTTTAGATATGATTCTAAAGATGATGATTCTCTTATATCTGGATTAGGTATCAATGGATTTGTCATGGAGATGCTTGGCAGAGATGGGTTAAAAGACATAGGTTTCAGCAAAGATAAGATCAAGTCTATAGAAAAAACGATCAAGGTTGCAGATGGAGTTACAGATAAAGATCTATTAAGACAGTTTATGTTGAGGCGCTGGGCCATGGAAAACGAGAAGACAGAAGAGCTTGAGGAAAAATTAAAAGAGAGGCCATGGGCAAAGTGGAGAGATTATATACACTGGACAGTGATAATACTATGCGCCTTTGTTCCTGTAGCCTTGCACTGGCTGCGTCCATTCAAGCACCTGGGGACCATGTTTAATTGGCTTAAAGATAAGCTTAAAGGTTTATTTAAGAGCAAGAAGAAAACAGATGAGAAAGAAGCAGAATTAGAGGAAGAAGACGAGCCTAAGGCAAAGGATTTTCAGCTTAAACGTATGAGCGAAAAGGCAAGTGGATCTATAGCTGTAGAAGAATTTAAGCAATGGAAAACGTCTCTAGAGGAAAATCTAGAGGAAAAAGAAGAGATTGCTCGAGAAGATATCATGAGTAAGATAGATGAGCTTATGGTTTCCCATGGCCTTACCAGGTCTCCTCCTGAAATAGTCGGTTTTTACAGAGCCTGTCTTAGTGAATGCCCTGGGCAATTAGTAGATTTTTCTGATGAGTTGAATAGTAAGACAGGCGATGAGGAGAAGTTCGGAGTAATTGAAGCGTTAAAAGAATTAGAAACAGACCTTAAGGAACCCGCCTTTGTTCTAACAAAAGCCCATATTAAAAAACTTGGTGAAAAATTTAAGCTCGATGAAGATGCTGTCGACAAGGAGCTTATCAAGGATAACTATGCGTTCGAGTTTATCCTAAAGCCTATTGCTGTTGAGGCAGTCTATAGAGGTACCATAGAAAAGGTGTTTGAGGATACAGGTTATAAAGATAAAGACGAGCCAATGGATAAAAAAGACATGGAGTTTGTTGTGCGTCCGACACTGCAGAAGATAAGAGAGCGCCTATTTACAGATTACATATTAGAAGATCAAAAGGCAGATGATTTTAAAGACTTAGAGAAGAATGAAAAAGACGGACTCTGCATGGTTACAGCAGGTACTGAAGAGGTCGTGGATGGAAAATATCATACAGTTCCTCTTGAGGACTACATTATACATAAGATCGTAGCAAGGAATATTGGGCCACTTGCTACCAGGACGATTGAAGGCTGGCTGGCAAAGGATATGAAAGAGATGCTTACCAAAAAGGCAAAAGGACCTGAGGTGGTCAGGCAGTGGTTAGAGAAAAATATTTATATGTTCACTGAACTTATGCAGTCAGGGATAATTAAGTACAGGTGGTCGAATAACCCTCATGGTCCTGGAGGAGGGTCCTGGTTCTGTTTTGATGAAGAAGAGGTGGATGATTTCTTCAGGTATAACTTATTTGGGGATGTCAGGACTAAGGATGGAATAGGATTTAATGATAAGGAGGTTACTACAAAGCAGCTTAGAAAACTTGGGATCAAGGAAAAACTGGATGAACTGAGAAAGTTAAGTGAAGAGGCTAAAGGTAGGGAAGGGGAAAGTTACTTCCTGAACCTGTTTAATCAAAAGCTTAAGAGGTTTGGCCTGCTTGATGCATGGCAAGGAAAAGGGAAAGACAAGCTCACAGTCTTTGACTACATGACAATAATTACAGCAGGGTATGATGCAATGGCAGTAGCAGGCGGACAAGACAAAGAAAAAGAGATCTTTGGCTGGGCAAATCCAAGGAAATCAGAAGCAGGTTACCTCCTTATTACAAAGGGATATGGCGAAAAGGGGCATTTCCTTGATGAATTTATTATAAAGAAGTTTGACTTTGAAGGGACCATAGAAAAAGCGATTAAGGAAGAATATAAGGAAGACCCCTTTAAAGGAGAGGTAATAGCAAAGAATCTGCATGGCGTAAGGGGCATGCTAAAGATACTGTGGCTACCTGTAAGGGATCTATTGCCTGGCATTATAGGTGTGGCCTTGCTTTCACTTTTGGTTGTAAATTTTGGAACTGTACCAGAATTGGTCAAATTTATTTTAGGAATAGGTTCTATTGTAAGCTTGATCTGGCAGTCTAAATACAAGAAATATTTCTTTACAAAAGGTTTGCGCTCAAAGCCGAAACAGGAGCGTTTCTGGATGTGGATGTCAGGTATATGGCTTGTTTCTGCAGCAAGCATGTTTAAACTAGGTGTTGTTGCTACAGTAGCTACTCTATTTTCTAATGGAACAGTCATGGGTCCTGTAATTGGAAGCGTGTTGGCTCTAAATCTTATACTTGCACAGATATTAATATTCCCAGCCATAGTGCAGATATTTGGACAGACCATACCTAACTGGTGGCATGACAGGCAAGACAATCTCTCAGTAATCAAGTCAGATGAGCAGCTGTACAAGGAAAAGGCAACATGGTTTGGTTTTTCTCGTTCAATGACAGAGGAATTATGGAAGAAGTGTGAGAAATTATGGAAGGAGCATAAGGATGATACTCCTGAGGAGTTAAAGAAAAAGAAGCAGGAGTTAAAGGAAAAGAAGCTTAGCTGGAACCTCATGATCGCAGGCATGTCTCCTTTAACTGATATGACAGATAGCAAGAGATACGAGATATATGAAGAAGAGATGATGAGTCTTATGCTTTTGACTGAGGGCGGTTTTGACTACTTTAAAGGCAAGGATTCTGACTATAAGATTGAGAGGTTGATTGAAATATCAGCGTCAGAGGAGAAGGCTGAAGAAGCTATAACTATAGAGTACTTAGGGAAAAAGCAATGGCGCAATGCCCTAAAGAAGCTAGTTACTAGAGATTCAAAGACTGTAATAAAGAACTGGGCAAATAATCTACTCATGCACAATCCGTCAGAGAAGCTAGATTTTCCAATAATGCCTTCATTGACAGTCTATATCCCAACAGGCGGAGAGCCTGTAGAATACACATATACAAAGAAGAGCGGGGATGAAAAGATAGGAAAAGACCAGGCTATAGCTGAAGTACCAAAACAAAGTTTTGATACCTTGCTGCACTTTATAAAGAAGGGGTTTAAGGATCGCACTGATGGAAAGGAAGAGGCTGCTGCTGCATGGGAGATTATGATAGAGAGTCTTACAGCTAGATTTCCAAAGGATAGCCATAAGCAAGAATATTATTTTATCACTGATGTCCTGGCAAAGATACAAGAAGGCATTAGCCTTCCTCAGTGGAGAGAGGTTGAAGGCGAGGACAGAGGCTATATCACGACTAGACGCGGGAGATATGGGATTTCCCATGATAGCTGGAGAGAGATAGAATTTACGCTTAAGGATTTTATCCATTATGTCAGTCCTTATTCTGCATATAGTGCAATGACAGGCATGAATATCAAAAAGGCAGCAGAAGAAGATGCCAGGAGGTATTACAAGAAGCGTGGTGGAGAATCTGATAATGCCTATAACCAGAGGATCAAGGCACTTGTAGATGAAAAGGTGCAGATAGTCTATAAGTATGACGGTTATGTGTATAACTTTGCCACTGAGAAATACAGGTATGTAGATGCCTTACAGGCCATAGGCATTGAACTATCACCTGAAGAGCGCGAAGAGATAATGCTTAAGAAGCCAGTTGAGAAGTCAAGAGACGATTCATTCGTGAAGTTCGTAGAGAATGTAAATTCAGGTCAAGGTTCAATCTTAGAAAAGGATCTTAGTAAAAAGATAGAAGAAAAGCTCGGTAAATTTAATGCTGATGAGGCAAAGGTTCTACGCGGGAAACTGTATTTCATAAGACCTATTGAACAGCCCAAGGTTAATGATACTTCAGTTGGTAAAACCATGGCTGATGGCGGCAAGCTGATTGTTGAAGAAGAGCAACAAAAAGAATGGAAAGAGACTTATGACAAGAACATAACTAGCCTATTAACTGGTGAAGCAGCGTCTGTTACCAAGGTTATCGAGGATTATAATATTGACTTTTTCTGGGAAGGTACACATTCGCAGGATGAGTTAGTGGATGTAGGCAAATACTATACCACCTCTGTCAATGAATATAGGTTTAAAGGCGACCTTAAGTTTATATATGATAATGATATGAGGGTGCGCATGGAAGATGCGCGAAGCCTTCTCCGTGTAATTTCTAAATTCAGAGATGAAGCAAGTCTTGGCATATTGGGCTTTCCGCAGTATAGCCTTACAGGAAAGGCCAGTGATTCAGAGGATAATATAACCTTTGCAGAAGAGGCATGGACAGGTGAGGTGCAGAGATGGGGTGCCAGGCAAGGCCTTTTCAGACAGTGCGGAAAGTGTATTGAGCGCCAGGAGTATTTAGATAATTATGAGTCATTGCAATCAGGATATGTTGCAGAGGATTCAGCAGGCGGATATGCTCTTGCGCGCTTTGGCATAACCACGGATTATACGTCAGAATTCTGGCTCGGGACGCAGTTTGGCCAGACATTCAGGCAGTGGTCAGGGACAACCGGCTATAAATTCTGCATGGATTCAGCTGAGCTGGCACAGAGAAAGTCAATGCGTTACTTCTGGATGTCAGATAAGGTACATTGGTCTGATAAGGTCACAGCAATGTTCCAGACAAGCTTTTACTGGCTAAAGCCTGTTAAGCTGGCATACAATCTAAGCTTTGTATTTCTATACTGGCTGATGGGCATAAATCCCTTTGTAGTTATGCCTACTATATTGCTTATCGGGAGCTTTTTGTTCCTGGGATATATGTGGAGCCAATCAAGCTTGAGTGTAGGCATGCGCAGCAAGATAAAACAGCTAGGTGTTAAGAAAGGAATCGAATATGTACTTGGCTCTACAAAGCAGTTAAAAGCGGCTTTAGCAACTGGTATTGCTACGATAGCATTTTATAGCAGCGGCATACAATTACCTGTAATTATGGGGAGCTCGCTTTCAAGTCTTATTCCTTTTATAGGCATTGCATTTACTATTGTCTTTGCTCTTGGAGGATTTAAGAATTTCTTTAAGAAGTCATTGTTCTTCATTTCCCTTATACCAGTTTATTTCCAGGCAATGATGAGAGAAGGCTTATCCAGACATGTATTCTTTGCCCTTACCTCAGAGACAGGTGATGACAGGATTACAAAAGAGCCTGAAGAGTCTATATTTGAAAGGCATAAGTTTGGAATGAAAGCAGGCCTATTCTTCTTTATAGCATTTATGCTGGTATCATTCCATCCATGGAAGCTTCTTGCCACGCTTCCAGCACTTCTGTTTTTACTGGCCCAATTCTTTGGCCCGTATTATTACAATAGCGTTAGCCTTTCCAGGAATAGAAAATGGTATGCCATTAAATGGGGCTTTATCTCTATGTGGTGGTTGGTTGTCGGAACTCACAGGACAAAGGCCAGGATTGTAGAAAGAATAGAGAAATCCAGAGAAATGGGAGATACCTCTGTTCTTGAAAGACATGAATTACTGTCAGAGCTCTGGCAGAGTATTTCCGAGGAAGAAAGAAGGAGTTATCTTAAAAAGGCACGAGAGAAAGGCTCTAAAAACATTTATTATAGGGCCCGGAATATGTGTTTTGATCACTATAAAAAGGTTAGCCATAAAGGATGGTCGCGTTTCACCAAGGCTTTTATTGTGATGGTATTAGTAATGACCTACTATTTCTCAGCGCCGCTTCTAGCTGTTACGCTCGTGAAAGTTTTCTTAGCAACCGCTGCTGTAAGTAAGATAATAGAGATATTTATGGCAAAGAACCCAGACCCAAACACCTATCTTTTCCATGGATGGTCAGCTGATAGAAGAAAGCAAACCTCTGAGATCAGGGATCTAAGATATCTAACCTTCTTCGAGGAGATTGATATACTATCTAAGCGTACGTCTATCCATAGGAAGTTCAATGAGTTAAACAGGGATTTTTTGATTCCTGCTAAAACGCTTGAAAAGATTGATGAATTAGAGAAGGATTTAAAAGAGGCCGAGCGCACGGACGGCACAAAAGCTCTAACGGAGAAATACAATAACATATATATAGATAAAGCAAAACGTGAGCTAGAGACTGTTGACATGGCCTATGTACCACGTCTTCTTGGAACTATAGCAAAAGTTAAGGCTCAGATGGTAGAGCTGACTGAAAAGGAGCTTAACGCAGAAGAGCTCGAGAAAGCTTTTCATAAATCTATAAACTCTCTTTATTTTTCACATAGTTATGGACAGAGGGTTCTTCCTGCTATTATGTGGTCCTTGCCAGATGTTGAATCAGCAGTAGAATTCTGCGATAAATTAAGAAAGCTTTTAAATCGTGCTATGGATATAGGTACCTTAAGTGAGTTTATGGGAACAACTTTGGATGGGGTTGAGAGTAATATTAATAATAAGAATAAGAGTATAGATTTTAAAGATATTTCAGAATTTAGAAACTATCTTGCCAAATTAAAAGAGCATGTAAAACATTCATCAGAAGTGGAAAGGAAGGAAGATAAATTATATGAAAGACAGGATAACGTAAATAGGGCCAGGTACTGGGCTAGATTTATGAAGGTAATTACCCCGTTTATAATAGCAGGATTTGCATTGTCTCCTGTCACTACAGGCCTATTTGTAGGAGGTGCACTTATATCGTATATTTTAGCAAGAAAGGCAAAAGCAATCCTTATTTCAGAATTGTGGAAATGGAATAAAACAGCCTGGATAGCATTTACAGTATTATCTGTTTTTAGTCCGGCATCAGGGTTGCTTGTAATATGTGCCTTGGTACTAGCTTCGCTATTGATCGGAATATTTAAGATCGCAGATATATTAATAGGCAAGGATGCAAGATTGAATTTTAAGAAACTCTTGATTCTTTCCAAATTATCATTAGTTAGGTCAGATTTGAATACCTATAGAGCACGATTATCTAAGGATAAAAAGGCAGCAGTTAAAAAGGCACAAGAGCATGAAGAATCACTGGAGGCTGCCGAAAAAGACCGCGATAAAAAAGAGAGTGAATTTAAGCAACAGAAAGAAAAGCTTGATATTCAGGAGAGAAATGTCAAAAACCTTGAGGAAAAACTTGCTATGGATTCGACAGACCAACTATTGTACGCAAGATTAGAACTCGAAAAATCAAATTTAGAGCTAGGCAGGATAAGTCTCGAAGCTGCCAAAGAAGCGTTTGAGGGACAGAAGGCTTTAGTGAAGGTTATAAAAGAACCTGCTGCAATGCAGTCTCAAGAAATAGTGTCTGATATTAAAAGAAGGAGAACCAAATTAGACAGTGCCTCAGAGCGCATAATGGAAAGTCAGGATACAGTAGAAGGACAATTAGACGGATCTTATACATTCAGCGAGACCAGACACCGGGGTGATCTGATGTATCGTGGAAGGCACGCTACTATAAAACAAGCTGAGGAATTATTTAAACAGAGTACACGATTTTTCTTAAAGATAGTGATTTGGTTACACAGGCCTGCTAGTGCTTTCAAAATGGTATTCTATGATGCCAAGATAGCGTTATATGAATCTTCTAAGCGTTTTCCATTCGTCCCATATATAGCTACAGGCTTAGTCTTTTTCGTAACCCTTGTCAGCTCTGTATATAAAACCCTCAGGCGTACTAAGAATTTTGTTAGGTCTTTTGCTATAAAAGGAAGACTTGAGCGTTCAAGGCAGGCAATAGAACAGAGGCTACAGAAAGTATTCTCATTCCTGGCAGAGCAGGATTACGATCTGAGCAGTGAAGAATTAATATATAGTAAAGAGAAAAAACTTTTGGATGCACAAGGAAAGACCCAAAAGAGGAAAGAGGCTGTTGCTGCACAGAGAAAGAAGATGGGCCTGCCAGCTGGTATATTGGTTATCTTTGGGAATGAGGATATAGGATCCATTAGAGAAGCTGCAAGGCTTATTAAGAATGATATAGCAAGATCAGCACTGGTCACTGGAGGAAAAGGTAATGCATGGAAACCTTTATTAAGGAATGCCCGTAATGCAGGATATCTCCCATCGCTAGATCCAAAGGCAGGAGAAACAGAGGATAAGACAAAGGCAGGAAAGACAGAAGCAGAGGTCATAGCATGGATACTTAAGCAGGAAGGGGTACCAGAAGAGAAGATTGAGATACTAAAATCTACCAGCGAGGAAAAATTTATCGATACAAAAAAGACAGCAGATTTTCTCAAGAAATATCTAGAGGAAAGGGCCATGCAGCAGCAAGCCAGGATAGAGGCCATGAAAGAGGAGATAAAGAAGGCAAGAGAAATTTATAATATTAAAAATGAGAAGCTTCAATCTGCAGGCCACAAGCTTAAATTACAGAACGAAAGGACTATGTCAGCAAAAAAAGAACATGGCCTTGTAATGCTGAAAGTTAATAAAATTGAAGGTGAGATCGAGCAGCTTAAAGTGCAAAACGCAGATAGCCAAGTCTTAGAGCAGAAGCATAAAGAGCTAGGGAAAGCAAAGAGCTATCTAGGAGACATTGAAAAGCAGGAGAAACTCGAAAAAGGTAAAAAGGTAGAGTGTCAAAATAAATTTGACCAACTGGAAAATGAAGCCAACTTGGCTTTGCAGGAAGTTAATAATAAAGTAAAGAAAGTGGATGCACTGAAAAGTAAGATATTACAGCGCGCAGACGAACTTAAAAAGCTAGAGGAAGGTAAGGATAAAAAAGATGAAGCTGCTAAGTTAAGGCTAGAGATCGAGAAAGAAAAAATATACGATAGCATAATAGTGATACAGGAATCATTGCGTACGAAGAGGACTAAGCTGACTATTAAAGAGTCTTTCGATGACGAGATTACTAAAGACAGGATTAAGTTTATAAGCTACGCACCGTATATACCTGATTTCTCAAAGATGTCAAATGAAGGAATATCCGACAGTATTGTCATATCCAAAGAGGAGTTCGAGAACTTTGATAAATATGGGCCAGATGGTAAACGTCACATGAAGCAGTGCAAGATCCCTGAGGATGTTCGCAAGGCTAGGGAAGATCTTGATCGTATGCAATATATCCAGATTTTAAAAGAGGCATCTAAGGACATCAGCAAGAAAGATCTCCCAAGAGAAAAAGACAAGGAAAAGATAACCAAGAGCGATATAGATAAGATGGTGAGTAAGTTTGAAGAAGATTTACTTAAGGGTAAGGTTGTTCTTATGGGAGATAAAGATGGTGATCCAGCTGCGCAGGTAAAAATCATACTGGATTACAAAGGAGAGATAAAAGAAAAGATATTCCAGATCCATAAGGTGCTTTTGGATAGGCTTATAGATGCAAGGACAAGGCAGAGCGAAAGCTACGAGACATACAAAGAAATATTAAAGGCATTATTGATCAAGGAATGCGGCCATTACACAACCTCATCTGATTATGATCTTATTAGAATAGCGCATCTCAAGAGGCAATTTATGGAAAATCCGAATGACAAAGATGCTGCAAAGAATTTTACCTCCATACAGCTAAGCTATGAGTTTGAGAAATATAGCTGGATAATAGACTATCTCAAGAAGAAAGACATTACAGCTGAAGGCCTGGAGGAATTAGCAGGTATAGAAAATAAGCGCTATGAAAAGGATAAAAAGAAACTTCTTGCAGATATGATGCCTGAGTTAAAAAGTAAGCGTCAGGAAACAGAAATCGAAAATAAGGTTAAAGAATTACTAAGCCCTAAGGTCTATGAATTCTTGCCTGATTTAATGTGTGGATTAGCAACATTCATGAAAAGATATGAAGAGCATAAATATCTGGCTGTAGCTGAAGACCTGGCGCAAGGCAGAGGGCATGGTAAAGACGCAATAGCATTGGCACTTAAAGATGATGTGTTCAAGAATAGCCTTATGGGTGAGAGTAAGATAGTTAGCTTTAAAGATGGCCAAGACCCGGATGATATCAAAGCTTACCTGCGAGACCATTACTCAAGTGTACATGTGCCTCAAAGGGAAAAGACATTTGGCGAGGCACTATTACCAGATGAACAGGGTAGGATCAGAAAGGCTGTGGATTGGTTCAGGAATAAATCTATGTCGAAATCAAAGAAAGAACTTATTTTTGGCCCTGTTAATTCTGCAAAGCCACCACCAGCAACGGAAGTCATAGAGCCAGAAATAGAAGATAAAGGCGAACCTGAGCCTGGGAAAATAGAAGATAAAGGCGAACCTGAGCCCGGGACACCGTTAAAACAAAAGTTCAAATGGATCAAAAAACTTCAGCAATTTGTGAAATTAAATAATCTCAATTGCCTGGGCCTCCTTTTTATTTTACCGATAAAGAAAGCGCTTTCATTTGCTCCTACTACCTCAGATCCCTCACTCCTATGGCCTGTAGTAATTGTAGGAGGAATAGGCCTATTACTAGGTATAATATTTAGCCTTAATTCATCTGCAAAAAAACAATTAATCAAGAAACATAATACAGCTCTAGTCAATTGTTATTGTGATTTACCAAACTATGCCAGTCTCTTCCAGATAAATCTCTCAGGCAAAAAAATATTCAGGAGCTTTGATGCAAAGAATGCACGCAACTGGCCAAAACAGATAAACGTGGCACATGTAAAAGGATGGGGCATACCTGGTAAACTATATCTGATCTCGCCATTAAAGAAAACAGAAGACGAGTCCATGGAAACATGCCTTAACGCAGTAAAAAGGATGTTCGAGGCAGTGAAAAGTAAGGAACAGATACTTGATGCAATATTAAACGGTGATGAAGAAATAACCATAATCATAATAGCACCCGATGGCACACAAAAGAAGATCAAGATCGATAATATCTCCAAGTTAAACAAGGGAAATACATCTAAATTTAGAACCAAGTTACTAAGTAAAGCTAAAGTCGTAACAGCTGCAACACTAGCCTTATTATTAGCCCCAACCCTTCTCAATGCAGCCACAAAGATATCCATTATACAAAGCTCCCTATTACTGCCACTTGGAATCATCGCTGGCTTAGGACTGATAATCAGCATTATCTTCCTACGCCCATCATATAAACCAACAAAAGAGCAGATAGATACATATAATAGAAAAATATTACGCAAATATATAAGCAAACAATTAAAAGAACACCCACATATTAGCACTCCTTTTAGCGTAAATCTTAAAAAAGGTAAGCCTCCTGTTGTTGATTGCCCTACAGGAGAAAGCGGGATGAAGATCATAGATCAGTGCATTGTTGGTATGTATATAGAGGGCAATAAAGGTAATAAGATCAATCTTATGCTTCCATTAAAGGAAACAGAACAAGAACTCCTAACGATCGCTCAAAAGGCAGCCAGGAGGATACTTGAAGCCAAGAAGTTTTGGAGTATCGAATTTAGACCCAATGACCAAGTAATAGTAATCATGATCACAAAAGATGGCGAGCTAAAGACATTCAAGAAGAAACTCTCCGAGCTCGCAGAAGATACAGAAAAACAGCACCTTGCCCCGTACGAACTCGCGCAGTGGGCAGATAGGTTCTTTATAGCTGCTCTTGTGGGTTTTGTAGGACTTGCATTAGGGCATGCAGAAATTCACTATTTATTTGAGATAATAATAGGCGGTCTATCCATAGCCTCTTTAATCAAAAGCTTTTCTTTGCTGATAAAGGCCATTTCTTTCAAGTATACCTTAGAGCATTCATCAAATAATGGCGTGTTTTGGGGTATTACAAAGAGCGTACGCGGTTGCTCTACAGATAGGCTATTGTATTACCTCTGCAAAATAGAATGGCTTGTCAAAATGAGCAATTCCTTGCTCAAGAAGAAAGATATAGAAGATGTAGACATTGCCAGAGACCTGCTTCCTGAGATAAAGAATCAGATATCTAACGAAGAGGCTGTGTTTGAAGAGATTATTTCTGATAGAGACGCAAAACAGATAGCCTATTGTCATGAATCAGATGGAAAGATTCACTATATGGCAAGGAAAGTCCATGGTACTCTTATCCCGGTAATCGCCCAGTATCCAAAACGCCTACAATACGAGGTCTATTATAAAGAGCTGAAACAGAAACTTACAGGTAGTGAATTCAAGTTTCATCTGATGGCTATCCTGTTTGCCAGATTCAAATTTAAAAATAGAGACTCGTCTTCTAAAAAAGTACCTGAGACTATTTTTGTTCCTTACTTTAAACAACATGATGTTAAATTTGAAGAGAAAGCACTCGAAGCATTAGGGGCCCAGGTCGCAAAAGAGATGAGATATGCAATCCTGATCGTGCGACAATTGAACATTATATTACCTAAGAAGGAAGAACAAAAGGCTGCCTTCACAGAAAAAGATGCCAAGGAACTGATACAACGGATAAAAGCAGAATTTATAGAGCAAATGCTTAAAGAATTGAAAAACGGCCCCACAAAGAAAACCTCCCTTTTTGCATTAAATAAAGAAATAACGTCGATAGAAGAGGTGTGTAAGAAACTTAACATAAGTGATTCCTGGAGTGATTATTTCCACGAATACGCCTTAAAGGTAATAGATTATTTTGAGAATAACACAGCAGTTGATTTTAGCTACTCTAAAGACTATATATCTCCTTTATATGAAGCCATTCTTTTAAATAGAAATTCAGGTCTGATAATGGCAGCGAGACTAATTAAAAAGCTCATCGAGAAAAAAGGTAGAGATAGTCATTTTTCAGACGATGTGTTGATAGAGCAATGCATCCGTCTTGCTATATTTGAAGAGATAGAAAAGGCGATTACTGAAAGTGAGGTCGAAGAGCAGAAGCTAATAATTAAAGGTATATCTTCTGTAATGGGAGATAGAGAGCTGCCTATGACTATATTACTCACGATAGCCAAAGAGTTAACATCTTTAGTAAAAGATAATAATGCACATAAAAAAGATAAAATTTTAAGTTTCTTCTTTAGAGATACCCTAAGACATGAGAGGAAAGTGTTGAGGACCAATACCTTGATTACGCTAGCAACCATAGTATTTTTCCCGCTGTTCTTTGTAGGTTTACTTGCTTCAGGTGTATCACTTTTATTTGTAAACAGGGAGTGGAAGAGCAAGGACATAGATGAAAAGATAGTGTCCCTATTAGCATATTTAATCGAAGAGCAAAACTCAAATGTACAATCAGGGAAGATAATTGGCGGCATAGATGAGAAAGAGATAAAAAGAGGTGCGGATCTAAAAGATATTATAAAAAGCAAAGATCGTAAGATTGTAAGAAAGATTGTGCTTTTAGGCAGATTTTTAACGCAGCCTGTATGGTCTGAGCCGTCTAAAAGGGCCCTTGTGATAAATAGGTGGGCCCCGTGGTTATTTATAAGCGAGGGTTTTGCCCAGTACTGCGCACTGAGCGCCTCCTATTATAATTATTTTTATAATACTACGGAAGAAAAAGAACGTATTAATAAATATTTAATAGCTGTAGAGGCCGCTCATTTTGCATTTTCAAGGACAAAGAAGCTTCGCTCCATACCGTTTACATTTATTTACATAACACATAAGAGCCTTATAGCCCTGGCAAAGACATTGAAAGATGGTTTTAAAAAGAGAGCTAATAATATGTTCCATCTTACTATTTCTGCACCTGTCTCATACAGTGTTTTAGCATTGTCTCCTATGTTCCTTGAAATGGATCCTGTGTTGGCGCTTGTGTTGCGTATCGTGGGATTTATTGGTTTAGTGGCGCCTTTCTTGATGACGATTATCAAACCTAATGAGCTTATGTATGACGTTAATCATGATGTTGTTGTTGATAATGCAGATGGTTTAGATGAAAGAGGTATAGATAGATTGCTTGGTAAGCTCAGGCCAGAGGCAGGTAAAGAGGTTAAATTTTCTCTTTCAAGAAAGAGAAAATTTCGTCCAGATATTATTATAGATCGTTTTGAAAAGACCTGCGAAGGTGATAGTGATAAGGGCTATAAAGTTACATATACATTGAAGGTTAGAAATCAGTATGAAGAAAAGAAAGAAATGGTAGCAGGGATATTAGATATATTTAATTCAAATGGTAAGAGTAATATTTCTTGCAAGTTTGAAAATGATAAGGAAATTGGAATTGGAGATATTGCTGTTTTAGTTGTTGAAGGGCATAGGTCGCGAGATGAGATAATTGAGTGCGCTGAACAGATCGCCAGCGTTCTTAGACAGATAGAGCATGGAAGAGTCTCTACTGTAGGTAAGGATATCAAGGTACGTTTACACCTTAAGCATTACAATAATGCCATGTGTATGGAATACGCGCGACGCCTTTCTTTGATTATAGCAGTAGGAAGTTTTGAGCTTAGTCAGGAAGAGCTAAAACAGGTGCGGAGAATCATGAAAGCAACAGGCCTTTACCGCGCACGTTATGCATCTGGTCGTCATGCGCGTCCTGAAATAGACCCTGTAGATTTCCTTGAATGGTTATGTTCGACTGATGGATTTGGCAGTAGGTACTATTTTAGTTCTCATTATGATAAAGATATACATAAAGTCATTAAAGATTTAATAAAGAAAGAGCCATTTGTCTATCACCTGCTCCTAAACGACTATTTTTCACCAAATACAGTATCTTTTACAGCTAGGTATAAAGCGCAGTATGAATATATAAAAGAGATATTGTTGCCATTAATGAGGGCCAAAAGAAAGAGGGAGAGCGATAAGCCCTTAAGGATAAAGATAGCAGATCTTGGGTGTTCTGATGGTCGTGTGCTTGCCCGTGTAGGGGCCACTATACATGAAGACATGGACGACAACTATTATGTGTTGGGAAGTGTGTTTCCGCCGTTTTTGCATCTTGGAATGAACGTTGGATTAGAGATGATAGGAGCTGATATAAGTTCGTCTTCTATATCTAGCGGGAAAAATCAGTTAACTGACTGGGAAGTAGTATTAAATGAAATGTATACTGACAGAAGCTACGAAATGACTCCTAGAAAAGATCTACAGGGGTACGAGTATAACCATACGATTGACGGTCATAACAAAGAAGACATGAAAGAAGTAGATTATATAAATTCTAATCTTTCGGGCAATGATCTCACGAGTATTAGACACGCAATAAGCTTGGTCCAAGGCTCTGTTATTGATAAGAAGATATTAAGGCGTGTGATTGACTCTGACATTATACTGATCAATTCTATGATGTATCTTTTGACGCCAGAGGCGCGCGAGAAATTATGGAAGTTTATAAGAGATAATGTAAGCCCTGATACACATATACTATGCGCAATAGCAGATGAGAAATTTTGGATGAAAGACGGTTCTTTAATAGAGAGTCGAGAATTTGTAGAGAGCCTTACACAGGATTTTGATTTCGCTTATCTTAGTGATGAGAACGAAAAAATAACTTATGGCAAACCGCTCATGGTTGTATTAATGAAAAAGCCTGTTAGTGTTACCAAAGCAGAGAAGCAGAAGAAAAAATATTCTCTAGCCGGCGGTCGCATTCCAATCTTAACTGCTCTTCTCAAGAAGTTGCATCTTGATTATGACTGGCTGCAGACGTTTATTGAGCAGGGTATTTTTGTGGGTCTTGCCCTGTACTTGGCTGGGTCTGTGGGATTAGGGGGCTTTGGCATATTATTGAGCTTTGCAATGTTCTTTGGCGCACATGTCCTACCAACAAAGCATGCGCCGCCTGCTAATAAATGGCATGCTGGCATCGTTGCACTCCTCAATGTTGCAATACTAATGTTAGGTCTGAGCTTTGTGCCAGCAATGGCTATTACTATACCTATGCACCTGCTGGCAAATAAAGCATTTGATAAATTCGCTGAGCCGAAAAAGGCGACATTATTCTATCACTTGGCAAATAGATATAATCAGTTACGAATAGGTGATTGTGTCGAAATAATCAAGCATGACTTTAAGTTGGGCGATAGTGACGAGTCTATGATAACTAAATTGATGGAAGATTTTAGTAAATTAGATATAGATATCGAAGATTTTGACGAAGATCATGGAAATAAATTAAGGATTTGGAAGACTAATGATAAAGATATAGAGTTTAATCTATATCATGTGAAAGATTTTATGTACTCAAAGATAGATAAGACAAAACCTTTAGTTCTTATTAAACAAAAAGGCGGCCTAGGGACTTGGTTAGCCGAGATCTTAAAAAAGATTTCCGGCCTTGCCCCCGCAAGCAAAGTCTTCCTGGCCGCCTTTACTATATTTATTTATAGGTTAATGGTAGGAGGATTAGTTTTAGATAATGCAGCTTTAGCGAGTATATTAGAAGGCGCAACAGGATTAATTGCTATAGGAGTGATAAATGCGGGAGAAAAATCCACTGAAGATCTTAATCATTTCAACTTATCAGAGAAACATTTTGAAGAATATTGGAATAAAACAGAAGTAACATTTAATGCTAAGATGAAAGAGTATTTTAATCTTGAACCAAAGGCAGCGAAGAGGATTATTGAGAATACTTTTGTAAAAAATAAGAGGTTTATAGTAGTTCCATTTGCTAATAATCGAGGCTTTTCTTTATATGGCTTGGATCTTTGCTTGGATGTAAAAAATCAGCAAAAAAAGATTTTCTTATTAAACGTAGGCACTGATGTAACAGCCCCTTACAGAGATAAGATGATCTTATCTCTAAAGAACATTCCTGTTAATACCTTTTCTACTAATATTATGAGGAGTATTGTCTCTTCTGAAAAAGCTCCTGTTAGTCGTGAGATTTCTACTCTTATCTCCAGATACCTGCAGGGAAAGGATAAACAGGTTTATATCTCTAGTAACAATATTTATTTCGTAACTTATGTAGAAGGAAAAGCATGTGTTGTAAGACAGAGAAAATGGAGCGGCAAAGGAGAATCACATCTTATTCAGGGTAAAGATAGCATAAAAACAACTTTGAAGATGTTAAAGCGCAGTTCTTCAAATGTCTGGGAAGTTAAACTTAATCCCTTACCATCTTATACGTTTAAGTTAATCCAACACAAGAAAGGTCAGGATAAGAGTAAAATCGTTAATATGCCTACATTTCAACAGGCATGCAGGTTAACTCCTTGGCAAAAATATATAAAGGCTATTAAAGCAGAAGCCAAAAAAGGTTCAAACCCAGGTTTTAAAGTTAATTTTCCGGAGTGGGATTTCATAGTTGATATAGTAAAGTTAGCCAAAAAGCGTATCTCAAGGTTGATGCCTCTTTCTAGGTTGGCATTTAGATATTTTAAGGGTGGGATAGCAAATAGGATCAAGATTTTAAGAATAGGCCGTTATTCGAAAACATTAAACATAGATTCTCCAACATTTACACCAGGACACATACCACCTGTTAAATATTTAAGCTTATTAAAGAAAGATTTAGTAAAGCTGTCAACTGTTATTAGAGTTAAAACCAAAGATGACTCTATAGCACAAACTGATATAGAAGCGATTTTAAAAACCTTAGAGACAAGGATGCTTCTTGCTAAGATTTATACCTGGGCGATCCCAGGCCTTTCGGCTTTGGCTCTAGTATCTTTTAGCGCCTCGTTATATGTATTTTTTATAGCACTAAGCGCCTACCTTGCAATAAAGATGTGTAATTTTGGACTTAAGCTCTACGATTCTATCTTTAATGGTCAACCCATGTCCAAATTCAAAAAGTCACTCAGTATAAATAAAATACCTTTCATTGCCAGATTTTCTGCAATAGTCACTATCATACCCGCTATTGCTGTGTATGGCATGACAGAGCTTAATCCTGTGCAGGTTAATGCAATAGCTGTAGCTGCTATATTTTTCGGTATCATGTCCCTTATGCTAAAAGCGATAAGAGTATTATTATATACTCCGCTCAGGTCTATAACAGGTATCCCTGAAAAGGTTTTAATCGGCATTGGAATAATTAGCGGAATTGCGCATATCTCAGGGGTTATGCATGTTGGTATTGCTATGGTAGCTGTCGGCGCAATAGGCCTTTTCTTTTTGAAATTAAAACAGACGAAAGTTCTTTCTGCCCGCCTCACTACTTTTATCAACTCTATATTGATTGCCGCAGGTGGTTACATTACCGCCTTTGGGATCCCATTATTTATAAGAAAAATGTTTGTATCAGCTATGCCTAGCGAAACGCACACTCAGACCCTGGCATTGCTTACACCGATGATGTTGTTTTGTAGCACCCAAGTGAAAATAGTGAAAGAAAAGGTCAAACAAGTCATTGAAAAGGTGAAGAATATTAAAAAGTTGAAAGAGAAAATAGAAGAATTTGGGCGTATAGGGATGCTAATGGTTGTTCTCAGCGGTGCTTTTTATTCGCTTTCTAACTTTATTGGTAATAATTTTGGCGACAACATAGTTGCTTCTCTTGTGAAGAATATAAGTATGCTGGGTGCAGCAGGGGCTGTGGGTATGTGGCGAAACCTGCAATGGGAAATTAAAATATTAGAGAAAGAAACAACTTTTAACTGGGGTAGATTCTGGAGAAATTTAGGATTATGGAGTCTATTTGCTATGCTGTTTGGCACGATATGGCATGATAATGTCCTTGAACTGTTATCAAAGGGCTTAATTGGACAGGTAGCATTGGACCAACTTCTATTAGCCCCATTCTTTAATGCACCCCTAACTTACATTCTTGGTAAAAAGTTTGTTGAAAAAAATTCATGGAAAGACTCATGGGAAAATTTAAAGAAGTATTGGATCCCGTTTTATATACTGTTCACAAGCTATTGGGTTTCTATTGTAACGGTTGCCAGGGCTCTTGGACCTAAGTATGCGTTTGCAGTATGCGCTACCTTTTCTATACCATGGGCATTTATCCTAGCACGTATCTATTATGAATATAAACCAGTCTTGCTTGATAAGATATCCGAGCGCATTGATAAGGTTAAACAAAAATTAGGAATAGATACATTAAGTCTAAAGGTTCAGGCGCTGACACAGAGAAGTAGAATCATCGGCAGATGCCTCTGAGTTTAAAAAAAGATAAAAAAAAGCTTTTATAATTTGACAAATTGTGGTATTATTGGTATAATTAATAGAACGATAGAACCAAAAAGGAGGTGAGTGATGAGGACAGGTGAATTTGCAGAGAAGAGGGAATTTAAAAGACTGGATCTATCTCTTCCTACGACACTCAAGGGTCTTTCCGGAGATGAGAAGCAGCGCGAGCAAGAGGGAGTTACTCTTAATATTAGTTATAATGGGGCATATGTAGCAGATATAGAGATAAAGAATATAAAGTCTAATGATACATTGAAGATCTCTATTTCAGTGCCAAGAGACGAATCAAGAGATTTCCCATTTTCCCGCGTTGTAGGAAAGGCAAAAGTGATACGCGTTGATAAGGAAGGCGTTGCACTTGAGTTTGCAGAGGATGTAAACCGTCTTTTTATTGCTAATTGATTTTTGTATGAAAGCTCGCTTTTTATTTTTTAAGGAGGAAAGGTGAATTATCTTCATAAGAAAGGTCATCTTTTTTTTATAGCTTGTTCGTTCATCGTTTTTTTAAGTGTTGTTTTACTATCCACTATCCACTATCCGCTATACGCTGCAGAAGAGAATCTATCTCCCAAGGATCTAATAGTCCGCGCGTGGGAGGCATGGGGCGCAAAGGATCATAAAAGCGTCTTTTATTATACAGATAAGTGCATAGAGTTATATTCTGAAGATGCAAGAGCGCAGCAGACCTCTTTAACAGGTTTTCCTGCTACAGAGGCCATAGACCAGTATGATGCGCTCAATGCTGTTGGCACAAGTCTTTTTATACAGGGCGAGGCCTATCTTACTCAGGGAAAGATAGGTGAGGCAAAAGAGATCTTTGTCAGGGCAATAGAGGGTTATGGCTATGCGCAAAACTGGGATCCGCGCGGATGGTTTTGGAGCGTGAAAGAAAAGTCAGAGGCAAGTCTTGAAAAGTTAGAGCAGAAAGAAGAAGTCAAGGCAGTCCCTGAAATAATAAGACCAAAGACAAAGATCACCCTTCACGATCAAGGAAAAGAATTCCCTATAGATTACAGCAAATACGGGTATTTTAAAGGAATCGGTACGAATAAGTATAGATATGTGGCAAAGGACCCAGAGGGTCTTGCAGAGGCAGCAGGAGAGGGCGTGTATCCAAATACCTCAGGTATTACATGGGACCCACGCTATCGCGAGGTTAAAGAAGAAGGCAGGTTAGAAGGTAATCATTGGGATTTTGTAAATACAGATGACTTGGAGGCAAATTTTTATAGATGGACGCAGGCAGCAGAGCCAATGGGCGTGCGCATGTTTTATGCAGCTATGGCGCTTGAGAATTCAGGCCTTCTCGAGCATGCAATAAAGGCTTATTATTCTATAGTTGTACATTTTCCAAAGGCGATTGGCTGGACGTATTTTCATACACCATGGTATATAGCACAGGTGGCTATTGACAGGATAGATTATCTATTGAGGCATAATCCTGATCTAAAGGCAGAGCTGCATGGGGCAAAGATATTTGTTGAGAATGGTTTTGATGATGACATTACAAATGATAAATTTTTTATTAATCCTGGCAGACTCTCTAAAATGAATTTTTTTGATAGCATAAAGAACAGCTTGTTTAAAAATAGACCTGTGAAGACAGGTATGGTTGTGGAACAGAGGGGTGACGGAAGAGTAGATCTTGTAAAATATAAAAATGGGCATTGGCAGCTAAGGGTAGAGGGTAGACCTTATATAGTAAAAGGAGTTGCTTATGATCCCAATAAAATCGGCCAGAGTCCTGACGAGGGCACTCTCGCTGATTGGATGCAGGCAGACTATAATAATAATGGTAGGATAGATGCGCCTTATGACAGCTGGGTGGATAAAAATTTCAATAATACTCAGGACGCAGATGAAGAGACTATAGGAGATTTTGGATTACTAAAAGAAATGGGAGCCAACACTATTAGAATCTATCATCACGCCTCTAATAAAGAGCTTCTAAAGGACTTATATGATAACTATGGCATAATGTCTATCATGGGCGATTTATTAGGCGCGTATACTGTGGGTTCTGGTGCGAGTTGGTATGAAGGCACAGACTATGAAAATCCAGAACACAGAGAGACTATGAAGAAAGGCGTAAGACAAATGGTTGAAGAGTTTAAAGACGAGCCATACGTTCTTTTCTGGATGCTTGGCAATGAGAATAATTATGGTGTCGCGAACAATGCCAAGAAAAAGCCAGATGCCTATTACACGTTCGTAAATGAAATTGCAAATATGATAAGGTCAATAGATAGGGACCATCCTGTTGCCGTGTGTAGTGGGGATTTATTCTTTCTAGATAAATTTGCTGAATTTGCACCAGATGTAGACATATATGGCTCTAATGCATACAGGGGAAGACATGGTTTTGGCAGGAGTTTTTGGGGAAATATGCAGGAGGTATGCGATAAACCTATAATAATTACCGAATATGGATGTCCGAGTTATATGCAGGGAAGATCAAGAGAACATGTAGAGGAAAAACAGGCTGAATATTTAAGGGGTAACTGGGAAGATATTCTTTATAATTCAGCAGGACACAGGGGTATTGGAAATTCAATAGGCGGCGTGCTTTTCGAATGGTTGGATGAATGGTGGAAGGCGTATGAGCCTATGTTGCATGATACAACAAGAAACTGGTCAGGCCCGTTTCCAGACGGATGGAATTATGAGGAGTGGCTTGGAGTGGCTGGCCAGGGAGATGGTAAAAGCAGTCCATTCTTGAGACAGCTTAAAAAGGCATATTTTGTCTATCAGGAGATGTGGACGGAATGACGAAAGGGGGGTGCACTACTTTGTGTAATGTCTAAGGTGTAATGTGTAATGGATTTTCTTAAAAAATACAAGGAGGTTAGAGATGAGGAAAAGTTTAAGTTTAACATTTTTGGTAATAGCGGGATTGATGCTTTTTAGCATAGCAAGCTGTGGTGGTTCTAACGACAGAGAGCAGTATGCGCAGACGGACGACTACTCTTATGACTATGAAGAAGATGTATATGATACGTATGAAGAAACAGAGAGTGCTGTAACCAGCTTTAATGTGTTTCCTGTTTATACTGATGGCAGGTCACCTGACAATCATTACATCCCTTCAGGATACATGGGAGATTATTCTGATGTGAGCATTGATATATCTTCTTTTGAGAATCCTCATGCTGGTTCTACATGCATAAAGATAGTTTATTCCAATGCCTCGAGTCAGGGTGCGAGATGGGCAGGCGTACAATGGCAGAATCCAGCTAATAACTGGGGTGACAGGCAGGGGGGTTTTGACCTTACCGGCGCTACAAGACTTACGTTCTGGGCAAGAGGTGGACAGGGCGGAGAGAGGATAGAAGAGTTTAAGCTCGGCGGCATAACAGGACTTTATCCTGACTCAGACATAGCAGGTATTGGTCCTGTACTTTTGACCAATGAGTGGAAGCAGTATGAGATAGACCTTAGAGGAAAAGACCTTAGCTATATCAGCGGAGGATTTGCCTGGGCAACTAATGTCGATGTAAATCCAGAAGGAGCAACGTTTTATCTGGATGATTTAAGGTACGAATAAATCGCGGAAATACGCGGAAGCTTCCCCGCTTAGGCGGGGAAGACGCGGAAATACGCGGAAGTTCTTAAGGTGCATATTTATGAAAAAGATCATTATATCTATAATCTGCGTAGCAGTAGTGGCTTTACTGACCTTTGTTATTTTTTCTAATTTTGGCGGGCTGCAGAAGGTTTATATAAAAAGCCTGGAAAGTAACCGCTTTCAGTTAATGATAGGCGACCAGCCCTATATAGTTAAAGGTATGGTGTATAGCCCTGTGCCTGTAGGCCAAAATCATGCCTATAATTTCTGGGCTGACCCTGAAAAGCCGCATCTTTATGATGGTAAGCTCATGAAGGCAATGGGCGTAAATACCATAAGGGTCTACCAGCCTGGCCAGGATGCGCTAAAGACAAAACAGGTCATGAGAGATCTTTACAATAAGTTTAGGATCCGTGTAGCAATGGGCCACTGGCTTGGTTTTTGGGATGATGCAAATTACGCGGATCTTGGTTTTCGTGAAAAGGTAAAAAGGGATGTCATCGAGATGGTAGAGACATATAAAGATGAGAAGGGTATTTTATGCTGGATCCTTGGGAACGAGAATAACGTATCTTTTTCTTATGGGCCGCAGACATTGAATCTTTGGACTACTGCTGAGATAGAGGCGCTCGAGGATCCTTATCTAAAGAGACAGGCACGCGCAAAGATCTATTATTCCTTTGTGAATGAGGTCGCAAAAGAGATCCACAAGGTGGATCCAAATCATCCTGTGCTATTGGCAAATGCAGAGCTTACTGATATAGATGTGGCTAGCGAGGTCACTCCAGATATTGATATCTTAGGGTGTTCAATATACAGAGGAAAGGCATTTGGGAGTTTCTTTAGAGAGGCAAGCATGAAGTTTAAGAGGCCTGTTCTTATAACAGAGTTTGGCTGCGATAGGTATAATGCGTTTTTAAGAGAAGAGGACCAGGGTATTCAGGCAGAGTTTATAGAGGCAGAGTGGAATGAAATAGAAAAAAATACCCATGAAGGTACTGGAGTCGGAAATTGCCTAGGTGGTTTTGTATTTGAATGGACAGATGAATGGTGGAAGTATAATGAGGAGAGCAAAACTGGCTGGTATGTTCATGATACTGTTAGCAGCTGGTCTAACGGCGCATACTATTTTGACATAAAGGCGCCGCAGAATTTTAACATAAATGAGGAGTGGTGGGGCGTGTGCGCTATGGAAAAACGCGATGGCAAGCTTGACGAACGCAGACCCACTAAGGCATACTTTAAGCTAAAGGAGCTATGGAGATAAGACATCGTTTAATTAATATTTTTATAATATTCGCGATGTTACTTTGGAGTGTGCCGGGGTATGCCCAGGAGCAGTATATTGCTGAGAGTTTTGGATTATATAGCAGGGGCATAGATTATTATCACGCCGGAAAACTGCACGAGGCAAAGGATATTCTTGAGAGGGCTGTTAGCCTTGACCCAAGGAATAACGAGGCGCAGGGTTATCTGGACCTGGTCAATGCAGAGCTTAAGATGCGCGCAAGAGGCCAGTTGGATGTTTACCAGAGCCAGAGCGAACTTAAGAGAGAGTCGGATCTTGAAGAACCTGATGAATATTACTATTATGAGATAGAAGATGCTGACATAGAAGATGAATACGAATATGAATATGAGTACGAGTATTATGAGGATGAACCAGATAAACCCAGGCATCCTGAGGATAAAATAAAGGCCATTAGTGATGCGCTTAATGAGAGCATAGCGCCTTCCCAGATAATCGGGGAATATAAGATGTCGCTTGGCGCGACAAACGAGGATGTTATCTGGAAAGACGCGAATGGCGACTATAACGAACGCAACTTCAGGATGATAAACAATGATTTCCCAAAGACAAATACATTTGACACAAGGGTATATGATAGTTTTAAGCTGGCATTTGATACGAATGAGAATGAAGAAGGCCTGAATTTCCACTCAGATATAACTGTGGACCCGTGGAGTTTTGTTGGCAAGACAGATAAGTTTACGGTGGCAGATAATTCAGCAACAGACAGGGTTGAATTAGAGTTGAAATACTGGTCAGGAACGCGGAGTACGATCAATGAGACTTTTTACACATCGGATTATAATCGCAACTTTTCCACTTTAGAATATAAGGTTACGGATGGCAAGATACCAGCCTTCATAGCTACAAGCAAGGATCAAGATGGAAACGCGTTTGACACTTATTCCATACCTGAACAAGAAGTAGATTTTACATTTCAGCCTCTCAGGGAACTATGGGTAGATTACAATACCGATGATTATAAATTCAGGGTCTTTCCGTTCGGTCTGGAAAACCAGGCCCTTTCTTCGGACGATCCATTGGGTCTTTCTAATCATCATATATACTGGGAACCCAGTCCATGGCTTGATGAGTGGATACCAGGACATGTAAACAGCGAATGGAACCCGGATGATTTTTGGCGAGGCCAGTGGTCAGATGACCTGCCGTTTTTTACAAGGGACAGTGAGTTAAAGAGGCTTACTGCATTAAGAGGTGTTTCTTTTGAGGGGCTAGGCCTTTTTGGCAATACTGACCTTTCAGCGACTGTGGCTACACCTAAGGGATTATGGCAGGATTATGAAAGTGTAAACGCTATACCAGGTGCATTAAGGACCAAAACACAGCTGACAGATGAATTGATGATAGGCCTTACAGGCACATTCAGGGTAGGTTACGACGATAGCTCTAAGGATTCTTATAATCATGTGTCTGCGGTTGACGCGAGCTATGATTTAAATCCTACTACAAATATAGCCATTGAACTTGCAATGAGTGATAGTGAATATGATCGCTCATCTTCATATAAGACTGAAAAGAATGGCAGCGCTGCGAAGCTCGCTGTAAAAAAAGACATGGATCTTGGAAACGCAAAATTGAGCTTCACGCATATGGACTCATCATTTGATCCAGGCCTCGCGAATTATACAGAAACGAGAAGAGACCAGTTCTGGGGCAGGCACATACACTTTGAAGAGCCTCTCCAGTGGAGTATATGGGGTTCTGATCCATTGACATATGACGATATCGAACCCTTTAGAATAGGCGATGGCATTGATACAGGCAGGGATGTAGTTAATTTCAGGCTTGATACTGAAGATGTCTTTGGCGAGAGAATGGATAATCTTATAGATTATAGGTATGTAAAAGATTCTGATCATAAGTATGTCGAAGGAGTCTTTAGGGAAGAGAATACACTGCGAATTAATCCTGAGTGGACATCAAAGCTTCTGTTTCTCTATCATGATCTGCCTAAGACCAAGGGCGGCATAGATCCCGTAAAATATGATTCAGATACAGGGGAGTTTTATCTTAATTCAGCTATCCAGGACGGGCAGGACGCGACTATGTCGACCTATTCCTTGGGACTTGAATACGAGCCTGAGGGATGGATAAGTATTTTCGGTATATATGAAAACACAAATGACTCTACCTTTGCCACAGATAATCATCCAAGGGACCTTTTGGAAAATTTTAGCTTTTCTACAGATAATATAGAGGGCAATACTTACAGGGACAAATTACCATTTTTATATTCTCAAGGATATTTTGACCTGCCGCCATATGACCGTTTTAATATCTATAGGGCCGGCATTTCTTTAAAGCCTTCTGAAAATCTAGGTGTAGATTTTGACTACACCAGGAATGACTTTAAGTTTGCGCAGAGCATAGACAATAACATGAATCACTTTGGTACAACATTAAAATATAAGTTTAATAATAAACTCACTGGATTTTTAAAATATACATATTCAAAGGCTTATGATCTGTACAAACTAAGTACAAGCGGAGACTTAAAATACGAAGACCACCATAATATCTTTATGGAGCTCAATTACAATGTAACTGAGTATGGTCTTCTGACTATACAGTTTGGTGAGGGTAGTGTGCTTTCGCCTGTCTACGGAGCTACTACTACTCCGTTCGGGGATTCTTATCTCACGCTCGATACGCAACACATAGTGCGTATTTATTATAACGGACGTTTTTAAAACCAGAAGGAGGCACTTATGCCTATTACGAAGAATCGGGTTTTTGCATCGCATTCTCTTTCAGACCACGAGAAGAAGAATTTTTCAATTTTAGAGCTAGTTCGCAGAAATGGGCCTATTACAAGAGCAGATATCTCAAAGACAACAGATCTTAATATAGTGACAGTATCGAACTACATAAATACTTACATCAGCGAGGGATTAGTTGTCGAAGGCGGCATGGAGGCATCTTCAGGCGGCAGGAAGCCGACTCTTGTTAAGCTAAGAGAAAACCACGGTTATGCCATAGGCCTTGATCTTGGCCATGTGGGCGAGGTAGGTTCACACATGACAGGGATAGTAACGGATCTTTCTGGCAGGATAATCGCAAGGGTGGATAAGGCAAGGGAAAGAGATACCATGGATAAGATCATAGATAAATCCCTTAACCTCATATCAGAGCTGATGAGTAAAAAGGGAGTTAATAAAGATAAGATCAAGGGCGTTGGTATAGCTGTTGGCGGTGTCATAGATGAGAATCTTGGTACAGTAAGGGACTCTTCAAAGAATGGCATACGTACGAGCTATGTCGCTATAAAGCGCCTTATTGAACAGAAGTTTGGCATACCGTCTTTTCTCGGAAACGATGCTACATTTGCCGCGTTCGGCGAAAAGATGCACGCACTTCCCATGGATGTCGAAGATGTGATCTACATGTATTCTGATGTGGGAAGCGGGATCATTATGAAGGGCGGTATCTATTGCGGGGCTAGTGGTTCAGCAGGAGAGATACGCATTAACTATCCCAGGAACGGCGAATACCTAAGGCTTTCAAAGAATCTTTCATTCTTGCTGCCACTTGGCCTGGATCTGGGACTCGTAAGCCAGGCAAAGAAACTCATAAAACAGGAAGGTGTTAAGTCTGCTATATCAGGCTTTGCCAATAAAGACCTGGATAAGATAACAGTGGATACTATAATAGACTGCGCAAAATCAGGCGATACGCTTGCAATAGAACTGTTGGAAGACGCAGCTGTTAATCTGGGTGTCAGGGTGGCCTATCTTACGAATCTATTTAATCCTGAGATAGTGATAATAGGAGGGGGCGTTGAGCGTTCAGGCAGCCTTTTCTTAGAGCCGTTACGAAGGACTGTTAGAAAGTGGGCCTTTGAAGAACCTGCAAACATCGTAAAGATAATACCTGCGCATTTGGGCAAGGACTCTGTAGCTTTGGGTGCTGCCAGCGTAGTTATAAAAGACGTGTTCGTAAAGGCGTAAGTGAGGACATAGGTTACGAAAATCTTTGATTTTCGTAACCTATCTGTCCGAACTTACCCCCACACCAATTTAAGTAGACATCTTTTGGTGTGCTTAGAAATTGGTGTGGGGGTTAATTCGCACAGCAACTTATGTTCACTTTGTTCCATAAGTTGCGTGCTCATTAACCATATCATAACCGTATCATTTGTGCTGGTATTGACAAAATAATAATCGTATGATATACTTCTCCCTTACAAGGAGAAGTATATGCGCGTTAAGCGTATCATTACATTATATCTTTTTGTTTTAGCAGCAGTTACGCTATTTTATCCTACCGTATCATTTGCCTATCCACAGGCAAGCGAACCCATTACTCAATATATAATAGATCTATCCAATGATATCCAGCGCTCTATCCAGGATCCAGGGGAGTCTATATTGCAGGACTCCAAGGGAGACTTAAAGTTAAAGCTTCTTCTTTCTCCGTGGGGAGAGCTAGAGGATGTGTATGTCTCTGAGTCATCAGGCAGCGCGCAGCTTGATAACATGTGCCTAAAGGCTGTGTGGATGTATGATAGATTTCCGCCATTTCCAGAAGAGCTTGGAGATGAAGCTCGCTGGGTAGATGTGCCGATAATATTTGAGGTTTTGACCGCCGCAACCCCGGAGGTTGCCAGCACGGCAACCTCCGGGGTTGCGGGGTTGGGTGGTGTGGCAGACGCAGTGGATATTGCATTAGAGAATCGCATGGCTATGAAGATAGCACAAGAAGAAATAGCGCTTTCAAGGCTCAAGATAAGAGAGGCAAGAAGGGCTCTTTTTCCAGCAGCAAGCCTTAGTTATTTAGAGACTATTGGCAGGACTACTGCCTTGGCCGAGGATTTTACAGATAAGGAATATAAGGTTAAGTTTGAGTACCCGCTCTATTATGGGTGGCGGCTCAGGTATGCAGTAGACCAGGCAGTCAGTCACATGAAGGCATCAAGAGAAGGATATAATAAAACAAGACAAGATCTTCAGCTGGAGGTGGAGACAGCATTTTACTCTTACTTGGCAACCGCCTCTAATGTACAGATACAAAAAGGACTTTTAGAAAAAGCAGAAGAGATCTTTGATATGGCAGAGAAAAGGTTTGACCGTGAGTTGATCACAAATGTCCAGTTCTTGGAGGTAAGCTCGCAGTTAAAACAGGTTACATATCAGGTCATTTCGAGTGAGAATGACCTGGCCATGGCAAAACTTGCACTTACACAGGCAATGCACGTAGAGGATTTAGAGGGATTAGTAGATGTGAGGAGCGAATGGGAATCTGTGTTAGAGCAGTCAGTGCAGGATATAGATATTAGCTTAGAAGAATGCCTGGAATTGGCCTTTAGACATAGGCCTGATTTGAAATCAAAGAGTCATATTGTAGATTTTACAGACTATGAGTATAAGATAGCACAATCCAAGAATCAGCTTAAGGTAGATCTAACAGGTTCGTACGGTAAGTCTGGGGGCGCCTATGAATCTGAGACCTTAAACATGTCGAATGACTGGTATTTTGGTTTTAGGGCCTCAAAGCCTTTTGGAGGCAATACACTTTCGACTGCCTATACAAAGGAGGAGACCAGCGAAAAACACGGCCAGACAACACGTACAGAATCTCTTAGTAACTCTGTGGAATTTGGCATACTTGACAACCTGCAGAGTTTTTCAGAAAAGAAGTCCGCAAGTATAGGTCTAAAAAGGGCAAAGCAGGAATTGGAAAAGATGAAAGAGGGCATTGTTAAAGAGGTAAAGGAATTATATTTGAATTACAGAAAAGTCGTAGTTCAAACAAGATCCAATCTCAACAAAATCAAACATAAAGAAGAAGAGCTAAAGATAGCAAAGGCGCGCGCGGGACTGAATGAAATACCCCTGTCAGAGCTTATGCGCGCATATACGAATCTGACAGATGAGAAGTCTTATTATATTGAGACATTTGGAAGCCTGTATCAGTCTTTGGCAAAGTTAAATAAGGCCACTGGTTATGTCTTGTTTCTGGATAGTGAGAGTTTTGAGCTGGCGAATTTAAAATAACAGATACGAGGATGATATGAAGAAAAAATATAAGAAGTTACTGATAGGATTTATTCTTTTATGGGTAGTGGGATTTGCTGTTGTGTGGGGGGTGACATTGCTCAAGAAGGGCTCTGCCAAAAAGGAAAAGGCCCCGGAAATGCTTGAGATGGCTGAGCAGGGACAACAACCGCCAGCGCAGAAAAAAGAGGCAGTGCCAGTGCGATGCTATAGGACAGCCTTAATGTATTTTAAGGATGACTTACCTGTGATGGGAACTGTAAGAGGAGCACAGGAAATAACTTGTAAATTCGAGATAAATGGGGTAGTAGATGCTATCAATTATAGAGAAGGAGATATTATTTATAAGGATGATTTAATAGCTACCCTGAATAAAAAAGATGTGCAGCTAAAGATAGATTATGCCAAAAGTAAGTTAGAATCTGCCAGGATACAACACTTGGCAGCTCAGAAAAAGCTCGACATTCATAAGAGTCTATATGAGATAGGCGGGATTATAAAGGCAAAATTAGAAGAGGTGGAGTTAGAAGTAAAGAGCGCAGAACTGCAGGTGGAATCAGCTGAAGTAGAGCTTAAATCAGCAGAATCAGAGTTTGAAAAGACAAACTTGCATGCTCCCAGAGACGGGGTCTTGGGTTCCAAGGATGTTGAAGTGGGGGAATTTGTTACGTCTAACGATAAGATCGCTACATTGTATAATACCATGCAGGTCTTTGTGGAATTAGGCATAGTAGAAAAGGATATAGAAAAGCTTGCGCTCGAGCAGGATACAGCAGTCACAGTAGATGCGTATCGTGGCGTCGATTTTAAAGGTATCATTGATAACATAGTCCCTATTATCGAGGGGAAATCCAGGACGCTTACTGTAAGAGTAGTAATAGAAAATGAAGACGCAATGCTTTTGCCAGGCATGTTTGCAAGGGCCTTGATTACTATAGCTGAATTTGAAGATGCAATAGTGGTCCCCAGCATGAGCATAAACAAGACAGAGGACGAAGGTTATAATGCCTTTATTGTAAATGAGGACGCAGGCACTGTTGAAATGAGGCCTGTAGAGGTCGCATATGTTACTACTGATTACACTGTGATCGCTTCTGGCATCGCAGAAGGAGAGTTGGTTGTTTCTGATACACCGCAGGAGCTCAAAGACGGAATGGATGTTGACGTTATAGAAGTGCAGGAACCAGAAGTGCAGGAGCCAGGTGTTGAAGAATGAAAATTCCAGAATTTTCGGTAAATCGACCTGTTACGACCTCCATGTTTTTCATAGGCGTGCTGATGCTGGGTTTTATATCATTGACACGCCTGCCCCAGGAACTTTTCCCTTCAGTTACTTATCCAGTACTTACCATAGTTACCGGATATGAGAATGCCGCCCCAGAAGAAGTAGAAACCCTTATTACAAAGACAGTAGAAGAGACGGTTGGCACTGTGAGCAACCTGAAGCGCATAAGCTCTGTATCCAAAGAAGGCGTTTCGATCGTTACAGCTGAATTTGGATGGGGCACGAATATGGATTTTGCCTCTCTTGGTGTGCGCGAAAAAATAGATCTTGTAAAGGAGCGCTTGCCGCTTGGCTCTGCTGATCCCATAGTGATGAAATTCAATCCATTTGAGCTCCCTGTTATCACATTAAGTATCACAGGAGATAAATCTCCTGCAGAACTGTTAAGGCTTTCGAGGAAGTTCGTAGAGGACGAGCTGGAAAAGGTTGAAGGCGTGGCTTCTGCCAATGTAGTTGGCGGGTTGGAACGGGAGATACTTGTTTCTGTAGATGAAGGGAGACTACGGGCTTCAAATATTTCTATAACGAAGATAGTGGATGGCTTGAAATCATCTAATCTAAATTATCCGGCTGGTACAGTAGAAGAACACTTTTACGAATATCTTATAAGGACCATGGGAGAGTTCAAGGTAGTGTCGGATATAAGTGAGACGATTGTCGGAAAGGATAAGGCGGATGAGCAATCTGCGTTTATGCGAGGACAGCGTCGCCAGATGCCAGGCAAGGAAAGGAGGCTCATATATCTAAAAGATATTGCCCAGATAAAAGACGCGTTTCAGGAAAAGACAAGCATCTCTCGTTATAACGGATCAGAAAATATATCCATATCAGTGCAGAAACAGGCTGGCGTTAATACCATACGCGTAGCGGAGAAGGTAAAGGAGAAACTGAAACAAATGGAGGAAGATTTACCATCAGGTATGGATGTAAAGATTATTTATGACCAGTCGATATTCATAAAACAGTCAATACGCGGGGTCATGGACGCAGCTATACAGGGAGGCCTGCTCGCCTTTCTGGTGCTGTTTGTATTTTTAAGAAATATAAAGGCCTCTTTGATAGTGGCAGGCTCTATGCCCATATCTATTATGGTTGCCTTCACCCTTATGTATTTTAATGGGATCACGCTGAACATGCTTTCTTTAGGCGGCCTTGCTCTTGGTATTGGTATGCTGGTTGATAGTGCCATAGTTGTTATTGAAAATATCTATAATCATCTTCAGAAGAAGGAAGATATAAAGGAGGCGAGTAAGGTAGGCGCCAGCGAGGTCTCAGCATCTATATTTTCTTCAACGCTTACTACAGTAGCTGTATTTTTGCCCATGGTGTTTGTTGTGGGTGTAGCAGGCCAGCTATTTAAGGAACTGGCATTTACTGTAACATTCTCACTCGTGGCCTCTTTAGTAGTGGCACTTTCTCTGATACCGAGGCTGGCAGCAATAAAGGGCAGATCACCTGGCAAAGGTAAAGGCGGCCCGACCTTAAACACGGATACGTCTGTATTTGGCTTAAAACCTCTTTATTCTAAGGTCATACCTAAGGTATTGAAGCACAGGTGGATCTTTTTAATCGCTGTAGTTATTGTGTTTATTATGAGCCTGGGTCTATTTTTCGTTATAGATAAGGAGTTTATGCCAAAGATAGACCAGCGCGAATTTATTATGAAGATAAACATGCAAAGCGGTACAAAATTAGACGTCACGGATGGTGTCGTAGGAAGAATAGAAAGAGTACTTATTGACACAGAGGAGATAGAGGGCGTTGCTGTAAGTATAGGTTCGGTTAAGAAAAGAGATTACTCGCAGGGCATTGAGACCTTGGGCTCTCATCAGTCGCAGATCATAGTAAATCTTAAAAGAGGCAGGAAATGGGCCGCGACCTCAGATGTAATAAAAAGATTGAAGCCCAAATTCGATGATCTTAATTTGGAAGGAGCGGAAATAGAGTATATTTTACAGGAGAGCATTTTTAAAAGCGCTCTCCAGGGTTCAGCCCCTGTTGTGGTTGAGATAAAAGGAAAGGATCTTAAGAAGGTAGAAGAGATCTCACGTTATGTTCAAAAAGGCTTTGCCGGCATAGAAGGTATTTATGGTATTCGCACGAGCCTTACCCAGCCCTCGCCCGAGACAAAGGTAAATATTATAAAGGATAAGGCAGCGCTTTATAATCTTTCGATAGCTGTGATAGCGCAGGCCGCTCACACTGCCATAAAAGGCGTAGTAGCAACTAAATTTAAGGAAGAAGGAAGGGAGATAGATGTAAGGGTCAGGTTAAGGGAGGAAGGCCGCTCTCGACTTGGACAGGTCAGAAACATCCTTATCCATTCGCCGCTTGATATAGAGGTGCCGCTGTCAGAGGTAGCATATATAGCACAGGGCGTTGGGCCGAGCGAGATAAGACGGCTTGACCAGCAAAGGACAGTCCTTGTGACAGCGAATATAAAGGACCGGGCGCTGGACAAGGTTATAATGGATGTAAGTACGCTTTTAAAGAAGATTGAGATTGAGAAGATTGGCCATGTCGAGGGATTGAGTGAAGCAGAAAAAGAGCTTACCATGTCTTTATCAGGTGAAAGCCAGCAGATGAGCGAGTCTTTTAATTCTTTGAGATTTGCATTGATCTTGTCGATACTCATGGTGTATATGATAATGGCTGCGCAGTTCGAGTCATTATGGCAGCCTTTTGTGATTATGTTTACAGTGCCTCTGTCCCTCGTGGGAGTATTCGTGGTATTATTTTTAACACACACGCCTCTAAGCGTTGTTGTAATGCTGGGTGTTATAATCCTGGGAGGGATCGTTGTCAATAATGGCATTATCTTGATTGACTGTATAAATAGGCTGCGCGCAAAGGGCGTTGAATTGATCGAGGCGGTTATAGAATCTGGTAAGACAAGGCTCAGGCCTATCTTTATGACTACCATGACTACAGTGCTGGGGCTTTTTCCATTGGCATTGGGATTATCAGAAGGTTCAGCCCTGCAGAGCCCCATGGCAATAACAGTAATGGGTGGGCTTATGGTGTCTACAGTGCTGACACTTTTTGTAATACCTTGCGCGTATACTATTGTGGCTGGGGTTATTGGAGAAAAGTCAGTATCAAAGCCTGCGTCTGTAGCAGCGCTGCCTGCAGTAGCGCCTGTAGCAGTGCCTGCAGCTCCAGTAGTCCAGGAAAAGAAAGAGGTCATTGAGCTGCCTCCTCCGCCAGCTGCGCCTAAGCCTGAACCTAAGCCTGAATCTAAGCCTGAGCCAAAAGCAGCAGAGCCTCCAAAACCGCCAGTCCCACAGAAATTAAATAGGAGACAGGAGGAGTTAGTGGAGCATTTGAAAAAGGCTGGCAAGATTACGCGCAAAGAATATTCAGAACTATTTAAGATATCCGTACCTACAGCAGCCAGGGATTTAAAAGAATTGACCAATAAAGATGTGCTGATCGCCCACGGCCCCCTTGGCCCGGGGCGATGGTATGAATTGAAATGAATCTCTCAGAACTCTCAGTAAAACGGCCGATCACGATATTTATGCTATTTCTTGGCATAGTACTCGTGGGGTTTGTATCTCTGCAAAGACTTCCCGTTGAATTAAAACCAAATGTAGCATATGGCGACATAAGTATTAGTGTGGCTGTCAGGGGCGGTATGCCTCCAGAGGAGGTAGAAAACCTTGTTACTAAGCCTATAGAAGAGGCGGTGTCTACAGTCAGCTATTTAGAGAACCTGTATTCTACATCAAAGGCAGGGGAATCAAGGATATGGCTTGAGTTTGAGCCAGGCACCAATATGAATTTTTCCGCGCTCGAAGTAAGAGAAAAATTTTCAAAGATACGGGATAAACTCCCTCGCGAAATACAGAAACCCATTATAGCCCAGTATAAAGAGTCTGATGCACCAGTACTCTTGCTGGTCGTTAGCGGAGAGGATTATACACCTGAGATGTTAAGAAAGGTGGTTGACGAGCAGATAAAAGAGCGGATACTTCGCGTCGAGGGCGTTGCAAATGTCGATGTCTATGGAGGCCGGGAGCGTAAGATATTAGTCGAGGTAGATAAGCATAAGCTTTATCAATATAATATCCCCATGGAGCTTGTTGTTAATTCGCTGGGCGCGAATAACCTAAATCTACTGGCAGGCGATATAAAACGCAGGAAAGATAAATACCTCATAAGGGTAATCGGAGAATTTGAATCTGTTGAGGACATCAAGGGTATAGGTGTGACAGTTACGCCGCAAGGCTCTATTATTAAACTTGAGGAAATCGCTAAGGTAAGGGATTCTTTTTTGGAACCTGTCAGTTATGCAAGGACTGACATAGAGCCGGTCGTGTCTCTCTATATACAAAAGGAGTCAACAGCCAATACAATACAGGTGGTAGCTGATGCCCAGAAGGAGATAGAACTTTTAAAGACCCAGCTGGATGAGGGGATATTTATAAAAGAGACCCTGAACCAGGCAAAGACTATACAAAATGCCATAGACGCTGTTAAGACATCGCTTCTTTATGGAGCAATACTTGCAGTGTTAGTACTTTTATTATTCTTAAGGGATCTCACCCCGACCTTTATAATCGCCGTTACAATGCCGATATCAGTCATGGCTACTTTTATATTGATGTATTTTAACAATATTTCCATCAATGTCATGACGCTCAGCGGCCTGGCACTAGGCATAGGTATGCTCGTGGATAATTCTATCGTAGTGCTCGATAATATTGATAAGAAAAAAAAGAAAGTAATATTTTCCAGGGAAGATTGGAAGACGCAATATTCACGGGCAGCTATAGGCGGCGCTTCAGAAGTGGGCCTGGCAATACTCGCATCCACCATAACAACGATAATCGTGTTTTTGCCTTTTGTCTTTGTGAATAAAGCGATGCGTATGTTTTGGAGCGGCCTTGCATTGACTGTAACGTATTCTCTTTTAAGTTCTCTGTTTGTGGCGCTGACGCTTGTGCCTATGCTTTCAGATCTGATAAAAAGAAGGGTTGTCAAGGCAAAGTCTAAGACGCCAAACCCAGCAATGCTTAAGATAAAGAAATTTTTAGACATCCAGACCTACTATAGGAGATTTTTAGAATTTAGCCTGCGATTAAGATATATGTTTGTTGCAATATCCTTTGGCATATTGTTCCTTGCTGTATTAATAGGGGGAAAGCTAGATAAGGAATTTATGGCTGGCACAGAGGAAGGCAGATTCACTATGTTTGTGGAGTTGGAGCCTGGTGCAAAACTTGACATTACCGATAAGATGGTAAAAGAGATAGAAGAGCTCCTTTTAGAAGTACCTGAAATAAAAACTTTTACTTCCCGTGTAGAGCCATGGTCCAGTAAGGTGTACGTGAAACTTTTGCCGCTCGCTAAACGAGGACGTTCAACTAAGGCTGTAATTGATGACATACGAGCTCTCGCCAAGACAGTTGAACATAGATATAAAGGAGGTTTTATATATTTTTCAGAGATAGAAGAGAAGGGACTAAAGGAGATCGTGGTGGATCTCTATGGCTATGATTATGCTGTATTAAAGGAGTTAGCTGTTTCAATAGCTACAAGGTTTGGCACCGTAGAGGGTTTTGAGGATATAAGGATGTCCAGGATCAGCGGAAGACCTGAATGGGGCATTCACGTGGATAGAAAACTGGCAGGTGCGTATGGTTTAACTGTAAAGGATGTGGCTGATACCCTTCATTCAGAAGTAAGAGGCCTGAGGGCGACTTTGTACCATACAGAGGCCAGGGAAGTCGCAACTATATCGCGTTTGAGAAAAGAAGACAGGGACCGTCTGGATGATTTGCGTAAGCTCGTGCTTTTTTCAAAAGAAGGCCATCCTATTTTGCTGGAACAGGTCGCAGATTTTACAGCTCAGATCGGCTCCAGTGAGATAGTGAGAAAAAATAAAATGAGGGTGGTGCATATAACTGCCATGGTTACAGGACAGTCGCTTGTAGAGGCTGCATCAAATATAAAGGCAAATCTTTCTGATATGGAATTTCCAAAGGATTATTATTATAGGATCGGCGGAAATTTTGAGAGAAATATAAAAAAGAGCCAAGAATTGTGGCAGTTTCCATTTTCTTTTAAGCCGCCATACGTTAGAATGCCAGGCGCTTTTTACCTGACACTGATTTTAGTATATTTAGTGCTTGCATCTCTTTTTGAATCGTATACGCAGCCTCTTATAATAGTATTTTCTGTGCCACTATCAGCAATCGGAGTAGTTTCTGCGTTAAAGATCGCAGACAAATCGATTAGTTTTGGTGTAATGATCGGTTCTATTATGCTCGCAGGAATCGTTGTAAATAATGCTATTGTTTTGGTGGACAGGATTAACTTTTTGAGGAGAGAGCAGGGAATGGATCTGCTGGAGTCATTGATTGAATCAGGAGCAGATCGCTTAAGGCCAATAGCTATGACCACCTCTACGACCATCCTTGGGCTTATGCCAATGGCCTTTGACAGAAGTGAATCAGCAAATCTGTGGTCTCCTCTGGCAATAACTGTTATAGGCGGGATGGCGTCCTCGACTATATTGACGCTATTTCTGGTGCCCAGCATGTATATGATTTTCGAGGATGTGGGATTCGCATTTTTAAAACCAAAAAAGTTAATTATGGTTGTGCAGAAAAAAATTTATGGTATAATTAAACTAAGGCCTAGAATAAGAAAGGTTACATAGTGGATAAGACCTTACGTTCTATATTGTGGGTATTAGTAGCGCTGGTAGTGCTGAGTAGTTTTAGCACTGGATGGTTTTTTGTGGCAAAGGAAAGGCTCTATACTGATTACCTGGATCTAGAGAGCCTTTTTAAGACCAGCGTGGATAAATTAAACAGAGAGATCGTCTCTTCTACCAGGGAAAACCAAGAATTAAAATCAAAACTTGATGCGATCCAGGGTGAACTGGAGACAGTAGAATCCAGGGCTAAGGATTTGAAATTCCAATACGATAAGATTCTGGGAGACAGGGATGATTTAAATAAAGAACTTGTCAGGGTCAAGAAGGGCAAATTCTATCTCGAGAAAAAAGTAAGGGAGATGGAGTCAGATATATTTGTGGCAGGGCTTTTAAGAGAAAAGGCATCACTTGAAGTGGCGTTGAAGGGATTAAAAGAATCGACCTTGCCTAAGGATCTGGAGATAGAGCAGTTAAGGGCAGAAAACATGGATTTTGAGATCAAGCTGACAAGGGTTGAAGAGGAAAAAGAGTTACTTGAAAAAAGGTTCAAGGACGCTACCGAGGTCGCTGAGATATTAAGCAAGGATCTATTAAAGGAAAAACATAAGAATGAAGAGACCAAGCAGTACTTTGAAGACATGAACGTTGAGAGCCGTGTTTTAAAGAGCAGGATCTCTGAGCTCGAAGAGGCCTCTGGCAGTTTTGATAGGCTGCTTGCTGAAAAAGATGATATGCGATCAAAGATCGCCAGGCTGGAGCGGAAACTTGAGAATAAAAATAGAGAGATCGCGAAGGTAAAAGAGCGCACTACAGCAGGAGAGTGGAGGGCTGAGGCCTATCACGCGCCGAGCGAGGTGGATCTGCCGCCTATTGTTTTAGATAGCCCAGGATACGGGAGCAGCGCTTCTTCTCTTGGGCGGATCACTGAAGAGGCAAGCCTAGAAGGCAGATTAAGAGGCAGGGTTGTTACTGTAAACAGGGATCATAATTTTGTTGTCATAGATATAGGAAAGCAGGACGGCGTTGATGTGGGCACTATTTTTAATGTCTATAGAGGCGATTCCTTTGTCGGTTCCACAGAGGTCATTCAGACCAGAGAAAGGATCTCTGCCTGTGATATAAAGAATATAGAAGAAGGTTTTTTCATAGAAGTGGACGATCTCATCATCAAATGATTCGGGTAAGCCGAGGCTTAAAAGCCGAGGTTGGACCTCGGTATACCAAATGGATCTCTCCAAAATTCTTGCAGGTTTTTCCTTTAGAAAAAGAGTCAGCACAAAGTCCCTGGTGGTGTTCACAAGACAGCTCTCCACTCTTATCGCGGCAGGCCTGCCTCTTGTAAAGGCGCTTAATACTCTACATGGCCAGTTAGAATCAGGCGGGCTAAAAGATATTATACATAATATAGCCACTGAAGTAGAGAGCGGCACAAAGTTCTCAGAGGCGCTTTCGCGCTTTCCAAAGGTATTCCCTGATTTTTATGTCAATATGATAAAGGCAGGCGAGCTCGGCGGCATGCTCGAAGGCATACTAAAACGTCTTTCAGAGTTTTTAGATAAGTCACAGAAGCTGCGGGAGAAGGTAAAGTCTGCCCTTATGTATCCCGCATTTGTAATGATCGTGGCTGTGCTTATACTTGTCATGCTCATGATCTTTGTCATACCCACATTTACAAATATGTTTTCAGAGTTGGGCGAGGCATTACCGCTTCCTACAAAGATATTGATCACTACCAGCGATATAGTGAGGAGCGCGTGGTATCTTCTTCCTCTTATCCCGATAGTGCTTATAGCCCTGTATAAATTGCTTATAAAAAACGCTAACAGGCGCTGCTTCGTCGATAAGATCAAGCTGCGCGTGCCTGTGGTGGGTCATCTCATACAGCAGATCAGCGTGGCCAGATTTTCCAGGACGCTTGGTACGCTTCTTACCAGCGGTGTGCCTATATTAAGCGCGCTGGAGACAGTAAAAGATACTATGGGCAATGAATTTATTAGCAGGGCAGTCTTACAGGTGCGGGATAGCATCAAGGAAGGGGAAAGCGTCTCAGGCCCCATGGAAGCGAGCAAGGCGTTTCCGCCGCTTGTTGTAAAGATGATAAATATAGGCGAGGAAACAGGCCAGCTCGACAAGATGCTCATTCAGATAGCTGATAATTTCGAGGAAGAGGTGGATGTCGCGATAACAGGGCTCACATCTTTGCTCGAGCCCTTGCTCATAGTCTTCATGGGTCTAGTCGTTGGATTTATAGTAGTCTCGATGTTCATGCCGCTATTTTCACTCGCCAAGTTGATAGAGTAGAAAAATTACATGAAAAATCCAAAATCCAAATACTACCAAATCCCAAATAAATCCAAAATCCCAAATCCAAAACCATGTTTGGGATTTGGAAATTGGGATTTATTTGGTAGTATTGGTATTATTGGGATTTGGGATTTATCCTAGTGGGTTATTTTATGAGTAGAAAAGGTTTTTCTTTACTCGAGTTAATCATTGCAGTGGGTGTCCTGGCCATAGGACTGGTGGGTGTCTTGCAGATATTTCCTGTGGGACTCAGGGCCTCGTATCGCGCTGGCATGATCACAAAGGCATCATTTATAGCGCAGAATAAGATGGAAGAGGTAAAGATGTCAGGGTTTGACGCGATAAGCGCGCTTCCGCCGAAGATACCTCTATCAGGTGAAGATGATGATTTTAAATGGGAGATATTTATAGATGATGTTGACCTGGACGGCGTGGAGTCCAGCGACGACATACAAAAGGTTACAGTGACTGTAAGCTGGATAGATAGAAACAGGACAAGGTCAAAGGATTTTGTGACGTATGTTACGAGGTAGGACAGGTTTTACCATTGTCGAGATACTTATTGCGCTGGCTATACTTGCCATGATAGTCGCGTCCACTTTTACGATCTTCAGGAGTTCAGCTAAATCCTGGCAAAAGGGCGAGGCAAGGAGCGAGCGCTATCATAATGCAAGGGTTGCTATAGGCAGGATGAGCATGGAGATATCCCAGGCAGTGATCATTGAGAATAGCGACGCAAGGTTTGTCGGACAGTCAGATGAGGTAAGCTTTGTCTCGTTTGTCTCAAGTACAGAAGGCGTGTTCGAGCAGGCAGAGATAGAATACTGGTTTGATAGCGGACAAAAAATCCTCATGCGCAATGAAGACGCTGAGCCTGACTATGATTTTTCCACGCAGGATTATAGCGACATATTGGCTGATGGTATAGCAACGCTGGAATTTTCATACTATGACGGCTCAACATGGACTGATACGTGGGATTCAAGATTTATCGACGAGGAAACTGAAGTAGAACAGGACATCCTACCCAAGGCAGTCAAGATAAAGATACAGGTACAGGACAGAAAAGGCAAAGAAAGTGAGACCTTTGAAGTCATAACCCACCTAAAGATCTCCTAAGCACTCGCCTGGAATTCTCTTGTAATAGTAGTATTTTTGTAGTATAATAAAGTTACATTACCTACCAGGCCTTATATCTATTAGCGAGGCTGTTTTTTGCGTGAATTATGGATATACTTAAAAAAGTATTATTAATTAAAATAATAAGCTATATTCTTCTTTGCGCCTTTCTATTTACCAATACTGCATATTCAGCCCAGCCAATATTTACACTAAGGTCTCATCTCATATCCACTGGCGAAGGAAAAGATGGAGAATTAGGGGAAAGGTCTGCAGCCTATATTTTCGGCAATCCGCCTAAATTTAGAATGGGATCAATGGAACTCGGAGACATGAAGCTTCTTCAGGCCCTTACGCTTGCTACCCAAGGTAAATTTGATGAGGCATTTATTCGTACAAAGGGTGCACTACTAGACGAGGCTTATATACTCAATATAGATACAGCTATTTTTATATTAAGCGGCCTTCTGGCAATCTATGGACCAAAGACAAATAAGGGTAAGGAAGTGACAACTTTATTAAATATAATTAAAGTGCATGATAAAGACGTAGACCAGACAGTAATGAAGGAAAAGATACAAGGTCATATCGTAGACTCTTATCTGGATGAGATAAGATTTTTATATGAGAGGGGATATTCTTTGCTCCAGGATAACAAGGCCCAGGAGGCATGGAAATTATTAAACCGGGCGCAGAGCATGCTTTATGAATTACAATCAAAATATAGTTTTTTAAAGACAGATGAAAGAATAGCTCCATTACGTTTGGATATAGAAGCTGATCTTAGAATGATACAAGATGGAGATGAGCTTCTATTAAAAGATCGCTTGCTTCAGGCTGTTAATCCAGATACAGGTGAATTTTTAGATATAGACTTAGACTTTTATGAAGCACACGATGGAGGTAAGTACCATTGCAATTCACAGGTACTTATCTTAGATCCAGAAGGTCGAATACTAACTCCAGTTAGAACCAGAAGGCAAAGAAAAAAAGATATATCTGCAACAGCCCATTTGTTTAAAGATGAGAGTTTTGAGGCATGCGCATTACGAGCTGTTAAGGCAGATACAGGCCTTTCTTCAATAAACAAGAATTCACTAATACCATTGGGCCCTATTATTGGCGAGAAGAAGATGGGGTATCAAAACTATAAGGATACGAGGCCCTATTATTATGATGAAGATGGCATATTTCGCTCTGCATCTCAGGAAAAAGATAATCGTGAATATGGGAGATTTTTCTTATGCATATTGACTCCAGAACAGGTAAGTGAGATCCAGGATACTGGTAATCCATTGATACAGACTTTAGGTTTAACATTTACATCCCTTTCAGCTTATCTTGAATCCGTAGTTAGGCAGCCTGAGGAATTTGCCAGTACTGCGCTCCAACTATTTGGTCATCCCAATAACATCAACCTTGTTCACTCGAAGATTTTAAATGGTATAGAGTCTATCTTTGATCATATCAAGACCCATCCTGATGAAATCGTAGAATTGAGTTATGTCGAGACTCTATATAGGAGCTGTAGATCTACAATTGAACGTATAGAAAATTGGGAAGGTTCATCCTGGGCAGCTCATTTGGATAGCTCTGACGCAGATTTTACTGATAAATGCAAGGCCATGGCATTACAGGATCTTGAGAACCGTTATCAGGAACTTAGAACCATAACAGTTTGGCGGACACTAGAGAGCCATTACAGAGATAAACTGATCTTGGGCTGGAAAGATGTATATGACATTATTAATGTCATGAATTTATTAGGTAATGATGCTCAGTCAGTTCAGGGCAGGGCATTATTGCATACCTTTTTGAAAAAAGGTGTAAAGATAAAGCGCCTCTCGAAAAGCAAATTTATATTTGAATATGATGGTCATAGGCTAAAAGGATTATCTATAGATAACAAGGGCAAGTTAAATATTACGCCAGCGATAAGAAAAGGGGTGGATTTAATTAGGCGTGGGGCCATTGCAGCAGATATGGATTTAACCACAGCCTTCCGTAATGAAAATATAGATCAAGAGATGTTCTATTATATAAATCAGATTCTTATATTGGGAATGCTTTATGGTATAGTCTCAGGGAATGAATTTAAAAAGCAATATAGACGTTCTCTCAGAGAGCTTATAGTCCAAGAGTTATGCGAGGCAATGGTCATATATGCAAGTGGCGCAGGAGTAAAGACAGGGTTTGATGATCAAGGAGAGCTTAAACCTGATAATAAATATAGCAGGTCTTTTGACAAGGAGCAGTTAGAGGCATTAGACCCAGTTTTAGATAAGCTTTTAATTGCCTGGCGCAGCGTTATGATGGGGATCATAAATAGCGGATATGTAAATGAGGATGGAAAGATAAATGGGTCAAAGACTAAGCAGGATGCAGTCAAGTCTATTAAAAAAGAATTCAAAGATAAAGATCTTATCGTATATGGCATTGATATAGCAGGCGAGATTATGAAAAATATAGACGATATATTGGATGAAATAGAGACTTTATTAACAAAATCAGATTTAGACGATAAAGAGAAGAAACATCATGAAAGACTATTGGCCCAGCTTAGATTGAATAGCGGTGAGATACAATTACTTGAAAATGACGAACATGAACTTCGCAGAAAAGAGGCATGGCCATTTATTGATACTAGGCCTGATATAGTAGGTAATGGAATTATTCAAAAGACATTAAAACCTATGGTGCCTTCTAAGGGTAGGGAGCTTTTACGTGACATATCTGCGAAGATAATTGAACAATTTAATATTTCTAATGCTGACTATGTCCCTATAAAAGTTACAGGAGGAGGGTCTACCAGTGTTGATTTTACGCGAGAGGATATTAGCAAGGCTACTGCTGCAGAGGATCTAGTAGTTGGGGAGAAACTTGGGCCGGATGATCGTGATCTAGTAATAGCTATTGATGATGAAATGGAACCTGGGCAAGTAGGGTTTCCTTTTCTCACAGTTCCCGGAATTACTGTTATTTCCATAGAGAAGACAAAAAACGGAAAGAAGAGGACATATCCTAAGGATGTTGCAGAACAAATCAAAGCTGAATGGTTTTGGACAGGAGACCATGATTTAGGCTATGAACTAGAGGCCACCAAGAATATTTATATAGCACTTATAGAATTATATATGCAAGAGATGCTGAATCTATGCATGGATAAAAAAGATGTTACGCCAGCCATTAGAAGGTTAAAGCAAGAGCTAGTCAGTGGTAAAATAACCGACTATATAAATATTACGAATAGCCCCCTTGCTGCTCTTAAAGGTAGTCAAAAAGATATCTGATCCTCTCCGAATCCCAAAATAATCTTGATATAATAAAAAATATACCTATAATAAGACCTACAATGAAGATTGGTATAATCGGTCCGCCGCAGAGTGGGAAGACTACTATATTTAAAATCTTGTTGCAGGCTGATGTGCCTGGGAATATCGGTGTGTTTAAGACATCGGACTATCGCGTGGACGCGATCGCCAGGAATATTTCCGCTAAAAAGATGACATACCCGGAGTTTACATTTGTGGATCTGGGGGCGATATCAGGGTTTAAGAAAAAAGATATGTCCCAGCTCCAGGATGTAGATCTATTCATATGTACTATAGGTACTTTTTTCAGCCAGGACCCTAAAAAGGATTTTGAAAGCGCGATTACTGATATAATAGTTTTTGATCTGGAGTTTATACAGGACAGGATTGCCAGGGTCCATAAGGAAAAAAGGCCTGGCTCAGATAAGGTACTGGAGGTTTTGGAAAAATGCCAGAAGATCGTTTCTGATGGCAGGCTTTTGCGGAATGTCGGATTAAAAGAGGATGAGATTAAGGTGCTTTCCGGCCTGACATTCTTAAGCTTAAGGCCATTGATCCTGGCGATAAATGTTTCAGACGAGGATAAGGCCGACTTAAAGGCCCTTAAAGAATATTGTAGATCAAAGGATATGCGTTCTATCAGGTTTTTTGGAAAAACAGAACTAGAACTGCTTGAGCTCGAACCAGCAGAGAGGGAAAAGTTTCATAAGGACATGGGTCTGGGCGCTAGTTTCAGGGAAGAGGCATCAAAGTTAATAATGAAGGAACTAGATCTTATTACATTTTTCACAGCAGGAGAAAAAGATACGCGCGGCTGGTATTTAAAAAGAGGCTTGAGCGTTTTAGAAGCAGCTGGTAAAATACACACTGACATTCAGCGCGGCTTCATAAGGGCCGAAGTCGTGAACTTCAAGGATTTCGAGAAATACGGCTCTACACATGGCGCCCGCGAAGAAGGTGCATTAAAGGTAGAAGGCAAAGAATACGTAGTCAAAGACGGAGACATCATTAACGTGAGATTTAACGTTTAGCTTTCAGCCTTCAGCTTTCAGCCATCAGCGGCTGACAGCTGATAGCTGACAGCTGACAGCTTGGGAAGGAGAACGTAATGCGCAAGGTAAGGCGAGCATTGATCAGCGTGTCGGATAAGGCAGGATTAGAGGAATTCGCAAAGGGGTTGAACGAATTAGGCGTAGAGATACTCTCAACAGGCGGCACTGCAAAGCTCATTGGCGGTCTGGGCATAAAGGTGAGGCCTGTTTCAGATTATACGGGTTTTCCAGAGATGCTGGACGGTAGGGTAAAGACCCTGCACCCAAAGATCCACGGCGGACTCCTGTCGCTTCGTGAAAACAAAAGCCACATGGAACAGGTCCAGAAGCACGGGATTGAGCTGATCGATATGGTGGTAGTGAATCTCTATCCATTTGAAAAAACTGTGGCCAAAGAGGGCGTGAAGCAGGAAGAGGCCATTGAAAATATAGACATAGGCGGGCCGAGCATGCTTCGCTCAGCCGCGAAGAATTTTAAAGATGTAGTGGTTGTGTGTAATCCTGATAGCTACAAGGAGATACTTAAGGAGCTAAAAAAGAATGACGGTGCGATTTCTGACAAGCTTCATTTCAAATTGGGCGTCGAGGTATTTGAGAAGACGTCGAAATACGATACTGCGATTTACGGCTATTTAAGAAAACAATTGGATGGTGTCAAGTGTCAAGTGTCAGGTGTCAAGGATGAATTTCCTGACGCATTGAATTTAGATTTTGAAAAAGTGCAGTCGTTGAGGTATGGGGAGAATCCGCATCAGAAGGCAGCGTTTTATAAAGATAAAAATGTCAGTATGGTCGGTATAAGCAATGCCGAGCAGCTGCATGGCAAAGAACTTTCGTTTAACAACATCATAGATCTTGACGCAGCGCTTGAGATAGTAAAGGAGTTCAAGGAACCAGCAGCAAGTGTAATTAAGCACACGAATCCATGCGGCGCAGCTTTAGCCAAGACACTTAAAGAGGCATATGTCAATGCATTGGACTGCGACAGGGTGTCAGCATTTGGCAGCATAGTCGGACTTAATAGAAAAGCTGATAAAGCTACTGCGGAAGCGATTTGCTCAGCAGGTTTTACCGAGTGCGTTATCGCGCCTAACTATGACAAGGACGCCATGGATGTCTTTAAACAGAAAAAGAATCTCAGGATCATAAAGGTAGGCGAGCTAAAAGGTGTTGAAAAGGATTACGATCTAAAAAAGGTCGTGGGCGGGGTGTTGATCCAGGATAGAGATGTCAGGGTGATAGAGGCTACGGATCTAAAAGTCGCTACTAAAAAGCAGCCTACAGATGAAGAGCTAAAATCTCTACTTTTCGGCTGGAAGATAGTAAAGCACGTGCGTTCAAACGCCATAGTCCTCTCCAGCGGTACAAAGGCAGTGGGCATAGGTGCGGGCCAGATGTCCAGGGTGGACTCAATGATAATCTCCATACGAAAATCAGCTGGCCGCTCTAAAGGCGCTACATGCGCGAGTGACGCATTCTTTCCTAAAGAGGATGCCATACAAGAGGCCAAGAAAGCAGGCATAACCAGCATCATACAGCCAGGCGGCTCTATAAAAGACGCAGATGTCATAAAGGCATGCGACGAAGCTGGCATAAGCATGGTCTTAACAGGAGCGAGACATTTCAAGCATTGATGGATTACGTTGCAGCGATTGATTACGTTGATTCGTTTATAAACTTCGAAAAGATACCGCAATATAGTTACGCCTCGAGTTTTAACCTGGATAGGATGCGTGCCCTCCTGGGGGAATTAGGTGATCCTCATCAAGGATTAAAGATAATACATGTAGCTGGCTCTAAAGGCAAAGGCTCCACCTGCGCGATTATAGCTTCGATTTTGCGAGAGGCTGGGTATCGTGTGGGCCTGTATACTTCCCCGCATCTTTTGGATGTGAGGGAGCGCATTAGAGTTGAAGGCGATATAGAAAAAAAAGATTTTATTAGATTGATCGAGAAGATAGACCCTAGCGCTGAGAAGTTCAGGGATCAGGATCTCTCGTTCTTTGAAATCCTTACAGCAGCAGCGTTTTTGTATTTCAAGGAAAAGAAAGTTGATTTCGCTATTTTAGAAACAGGCCTTGGCGGCAGGCTTGATGCGACAAATGTTACAGAGCCGCTCGCGTGCGGCATAACGAGTATCAGCTTAGAGCATACTGATAAATTGGGCGATAATTTAGCAGCAATTGCTAAAGAAAAAGCAGGGATCATTAAGAAAGAGCGCCCTGTGTTTACTGTTTCACAGCGCAAAGAAGTTCTTGATGTAATAAAAGAAGTCTGCAGAGAAAAAGACGCGAAGCTTTACCCTGTACAGACGCGGTGTCTAGACACCGCGTCTGTACAGGGTTTAAGCCTTTTAGGTAAGCATCAGCTTGAGAATGCGAGCCTTGCAATAGCAATGGTAAAATTTATAGATCCCAAGATAGGCGAAGAAACAATAAAGACTGCCTTAAAGAAAGTTGATTGGCCCGGAAGACTGCAGGTTCTGCAGAAAGAGCCTTACGTTATCCTGGACGGCGCGCAAAACACAGCCAGCATAAAGGCAGTTTTATCGTCTATAAAAGAGCTTTTTGATTACAAGAGGCTCATATGTGTATTCGGCATAATGAGTGACAAGGACATAAAGGGCGTTGCGAGAGAATTGGACAATGCCAGTGACACAGTTATTCTCACAAGGCCCCACAATGACCGCGCAGTAGATCCAGTTAAGTTAAAAGAGAATTTTCAAAAAGCCAAGACTAGAGTAACATCTAATACCAGAGAGGCGCTTGATGCGGCATTGGTCATAGCGCAAAAAGAAGATTTAGTATTAGTCACTGGTTCTCTCTACCTGGTCGGCGAAGCACTGATTCTAACCCCCTCTGTAGGCCAGGTTTAAACCTGGCCTACAGAGGGGGGAGTTAAAGTTATGGATATGAATAAGCTTAATTTAGACGATACAATCGTAGCGATTTCAACGCCTGTGGGTGAAGGTGGCATAGGCATCGTGCGCTTGAGTGGCAAAAACGCGCTTAAAGTCGCAGACAGGATCTTTGTATCTAAAAATGGTAAAAAACCATCGCGATTTAAAACCTACACAGTGCATTACGGGCATATTGCAAATATAGATGAAGTTATTTTGACCGTAATGCGGGCGCCGCGAAGTTACACTAAGGAACACGTGGTTGAGATAAATTGTCACAGTGGCATAGTGCCGCTTAAAAAGATATTGGATCTAGTATTGAAAAACGGCGCCAGATTAGCAGAGCCAGGCGAGTTTACAAAAAGGGCTTTTCTTAATGGCCGCATTGACATACTCCAGGCAGAGTCAGTGCTGGATATTATCAGGGCAAAGACAGACTTGAGTCTACGGGCAGCCCTGAATAATCTCGAAGGCGCGTTTTCGAAAAAGATCAATGCGGTAAGAGACGAACTGATCGGCGTATTGGCACACATCGAGGCATCTATAGATTTTCCAGAAGAGGAAGATGTGGATCGCATCAGGCGAAAAGAGATTCAGCATAATTTGAGACGCGTCAGTAAAGACATGCGAAAGTTTATCTCTACAGCTGACCAGGGCAAGATCCTACGCCAGGGCATAAAGACAGTAATATGCGGAAGCCCTAATGTAGGCAAGTCCAGCCTCATGAACGCGTTGCTCAGAGACTGTAGAGCGATCGTCACTCATCTGCCAGGCACTACGCGCGACACCATAGAGGAGATCGTGAATATTAAAGGAGTACCAGTAGTCCTGATAGATACAGCAGGTATAAGCGCTACTAGTCACCCCATAGAAAAAGAAGGCGTTAAGAGAAGTCACTCTTCCATAGAAACTGCGGATCTGATTTTATTGGTCCTGGATCATGGGCGCAAACTCTCAAGGCGCGATAAAGAGATCATACGCATCATTAAAGATAAAGAAAACGTGATCATAGTAATCAATAAAAAGGATTTGAAGAAACGCATAGACATAGGGGGTTTACCAAAAAGGCGCATTGTATACACCTCAGCGATCAGGCAAACAGGTATTGATAGACTGGAAGACACGGTCAATGATATTATATTTAAAGGCAAGGCCCCGACAGCAGATCTTGCAAGCATCTCCAATGACAGGCAGCTGGGGGTATTGCAGCGCTCGTTCGAAGATGTAAAAGCAGCGCTGGATAAGGCGCCAGTAGATTGCATTGCTGTATATGTTCGCTCAGCTATTGAGAGCCTGGGAGAAATAACAGGCCATACTATAACCGAACAAGCGCTGGACAGAATATTCGCGGAATTTTGCATTGGGAAGTAATCGCAGGGTTCTCCTCTCTGTAGGCCAGGTTTAAACCTGGCCTACAGAGAGGAGAGTGTAAAGTTAGACTAAAAAGGAGGGATAGATGGATAAAAGCAAGATAAAGAAGGCTGTAAAGATGATTTTGGAGGCAGTGGGGGATGATCCTAATAGGGCGGATCTTAAGAAGACACCTGAGAGGGTCGCTGATATGTACGAGGAGATATTTAGCGGCATCTCACAGGATCCCTCGAAGCACCTGGAAGTGCTTTTAGGCGAGAAGCATGACGAGATGGTGCTTCTTAAGGGTATACCTTTATATAGTGTGTGCGAGCACCATACCTTGCCTTTTGTAGGTAAGGCGCATGTAGCTTATATTCCAAAGGGTGGTAGAGTGACTGGATTGAGTAAATTAGCAAGGGTAGTAGATATTCTTTCCAAAAGACTCCAGGTCCAGGAAAGACTTACCACTGAGATAGCGGATATTTTAATGAAGAAGCTCAGGCCTCAAGGCGTGATGGTGGTGATCGAGGCAGAACACCTCTGCATGAGCATGCGTGGTGTTAAAAAAGCAGGCGCCTTAACAGTCACCAGCGCGGTAAGAGGAGTTTTTAAGGAAAATTCAAAGACCCGCTCAGAAACCCTCGCTTTAATAAAAAGCTAAACATGCCTTATAAAAAAAGTAGGCCAGGTTTAAACCTGGCCTACTTTTTTATTACTTTACGCACGTACCATTGATTACTCGATCGGTACGCCAGCAGCATTAGTTAACCTTATAACGCCGCTCTCATCCACGAAAAATACTCGCGTACCTGTTGTTCCGCTAACAGCTGGTGAAGCAGTGCATGTAAACTGGTTCGCGTTTACAAGAGCGTAGGTATAAAAATACCCTTGCTTTGCATTCGCGGCCGCAGTTGCTCCTCCAAGTCCTCCATCGATGTATGGCGGAGTTGCTCCACTGAGTGCTGCCAGGTTTGCAGGATACGTGGTTGGCGTTTGCGCTGAACGGAAGCTCTCAGATGCAGTGCTGATAGTTCGGCATGCTGCAATAGATGCTGCTTCGTTAGCGTTGTGCCTTGCTCGTAGCAAATTCGGTATGGCAATTGCTGCCAATAAAGATATGATTGCGACGACTATCATGATTTCTACGAGCGTGAAACCGTGCCTGGTTTTTAATCTCATCATTTTTATCACCTCCTTTCTTACCTCTAATATAAGTTTACCACACTTTTAAGCTTATTCAAGGTAGTGCCCGCATATTCGTAGGCCAGGTTTAAACCTGGCCTACGAATACTACTTAGGGTTGTGAAATTTTTGTGAAGGTCTTGTATTTGGCTATTTTTATGATATACTTGCCATGTAATCGAAAAGGGCACACCGTCTGAGAGGATGGGTCGCAAAGCCACAGGTCCTGAGCAATAAAGGGACAGCTGGGTTGCCGATGAGAAAATCGGAGAAACATTTTGCTGAACCCCATATTTTCAGATGGGGAATTTTTTTGCCCATAACATTAAGGTATTTAAAAAGCCGTTCATAGTGTAGCCCAGGTTTAAACCTGGGCTACAAGAGAGAAGGGAGAAAGGTCATGAAGAGCGCCATACTTAAAGGAATAGTAATTATAGGTATTATATTATTAATAGGCCACCCATTGGCAGCACAGCCCCAGCAGCTTAGTGATGCTGAGCTGGAGCAAGTATCTGCAGGAGCGTTCATGGACTTTGATATGTTCGAGCAAATGCTGGGAGATATGATGCTCCTGGCTGAGGCAGGCACACTTGCTAATATTAATGCGATCAATTCCGCCACCTTGGTCCAGAGCAATTTCAATGTCAATGAAATAGGCTCAGGCGAGATCGTAAATATAAATACAGCTGAAGTAATAAACCAGATCGCCAGCTCCAACAACACACTTACCTTATCAGATTCAGCGCAAAGTTCCCTTACTGCCCTTGCTAACATAAACGCGGTAAATAGCGCTGTAGTGGTCCAGAGTAATTTTAATTTCAATGTAGATTCCTGCACCAATACCAACACCGCCACAGTAATCAACACCCGCTAATAGCTAACTTTACTTTCCCTTCTGTAGGCCAGGTTTAAACCTGGCCTATTCACTTTTATTTTACATTTTTCTTTAAATAGGATATTTTTTTAGTCCTTAATCTACCTCTTTGATGAAATATTTCTTGACAGTAATTAATACGTAGTGTATTATTGTGTCATATTGTTTTGATAAAGCATAAGAATTGAAACTTAAAGTATAATATCTTATTATATTATATTAAATTTTGTTTTATGCACATAGATGTAGAAAAACAAAAAAAAGATCGTAGATTCTTTTTAGCTTTAAGACAAAAAGCGCTTATTTGTTTTATTGCTATTTTTTTTATCTGTACCACCACCGCGATTATTTGCACGCCTTGCGTATACGCGAAAATAGCCTCACCCGATAATTTTAAAATAGCCAGAGCCATATCAGGGAAGAAACAAGCAGCGCTTGAAAAGAGACGCTTTGCCAGGGAATCAGCTCAGCAGAAGAAAAAACTTGCAAGAGATGAGGCCCAAAGACTCAAACAAGAACGCCTCGCTGAAAAACAAAAGATCCGCGAACAAAAACTCCAGACCAAGCAGGAACGCGCAGAAGAAAAGCAGAAGATCCGCGAAGAAAAACAACGCGAACGCCAGAAAAAGATAGATAAAGCCACAGAGCTCAAACAAGAACGCCTCGCCGAAAAACAAAAGATCAGAGAACAAAAACTCCAGGCAAGAGAAGAAAAGCTCCAGGAAGCAAAAAGGCTCAAAGATAACCGCCTTGCTGAAAAGCAGAAGATCCGCGAAGAAAAACAACGAGAACACCAGAAAAAGATAGATGAGGCCAGAAGAGTAAAGGAACAAAAACTCCAGGCAAAACAGGAGCGCGCGGAAGAAGCAAAGAAGGCCAAAGAAGAAAAAATCGCGAACGCAAAAATACGCGAGGAAGAGCGCATTGCCGAAAAACAACGCGTCCGCGAACAAAAACTCCAGGCAAGAGAAGAAAAGCTCCTGAAATCAAAAAGAGCCAAAGAGAACCGCATCGCGGAAAAACAACGCGTCGGAGAAGAAAAACA